>JAUXQA010000376.1 GCA_030683195.1 Rhodoferax sp.
CTGGCCGGCACGCTGCTCTACACCCTCTTCATCCGAAAGTCCTCATGAAAAGACGCCTGCTCCTGACCGCTGCCACCGCCACTGCTGCCCTCGGCCTGATGGGGTGCGCCTCACAAAATATCCAGTCGTATGCACTTGAGAAACCGGTGCTCGACCTGCAGCAGTACTTCAACGGCACGCTGGATGCTTATGGCGTGTTCACCGACCGGGGCGGCAGCGTGGTCAAGCGCTTCGCGGTGGTCATGACCTGCACCTGGACCGGGGACCAGGGCGTGCTGGACGAAGCCTTTACTTACTCCGACGGCACCACGCAGCGGCGCATCTGGCGCCTGACCAAGCTGACGGATGGCCGCTACACCGGCCGCGCGGACGACGTGGTGGGCGAGGCCCAGGGTCAGACCCGGGGCAATGCCTTCTACTGGACCTACACGATGAGTCTGCCGGTGGACGGCAAGGTCTACGAGGTGAACTTTGACGACTGGATGTACCTGATGACCGACAAGGTCATGCTGAACAAAGCCACCATGAGCAAGTTCGGCGTGCGTCTGGGCGAGGTCACCCTGTCGTTCACCAAGCGTTGAGCACGCTGCAGGCTGCTTCATTGCCCTCCAAACACCAATTTATGACATATCAGCCTCTGGCCGGCGTGTTGATTGAATTTCCATACTAAAAATAAGAGCGAAAGACACCCCATGGCCCTGTTTCCTCCCTTCAATCCCCCGCTCAAAGACTGGCACGGCAAGACCGTCTGGATTGTGGGTGCCTCCACCGGCATTGGCCGGGCCACGGCCGCCGAGTTGCATGGCCTGGGCGCGCGCGTGGTGGTGTCGGCCCGCAAGGTGCAGGACCTTGATGGCTTTGTGCTGGCCTACCCCGGCAGCCTGGCCTTGCCGTTGGATGCCACCGACGCTTTGGCGGTAGCGGCTGCGGCCGCGCAACTGCTGTTGCAGGGCCCGCTGGACTGCGTGATGTACTGCGCCGGCCATTACCAGGCCATGCGGGCAGATGCACTGGATGTACCCGACATGCTGCGCCATGTAGAGGTCAATTACTTTGGCGCCCTGTATGTCATGGACGCCGTGTTGCCTGCGTTCATCGCGCGCGGGGCGGGTCACCTCAGCCTGGTGGGCAGCGTGGCGGGCTACCAGGGGCTGCCCAACAGCCTGGCGTATGGCCCCACCAAGGCGGCCTTGATCAACCTGGCCGAGACGTTGTATCTGGATTTGCGGGATAAGGGCATTGGCGTGTCCATCGTCAACCCCGGTTTTGTGCAAACACCGCTCACAGCGGGCAACGAGTTCACCATGCCGGCGCTGCTGACCCCCGCGCAGGCAGCCACTGCCATCGTGCAGGGCTGGTCACGCGGGGCCTTCGAGATCCATTTCCCTAAGCGGTTCACGCTGTGGATGCAGGCCATGCGCCTGCTGCCTTATCGGGCCTACTTCAGTCTGGTTTCACGGGCCACCCAATGATCACCCCGCAGCCCAAGCCCCCCGAGGTCAACTATTCGCCGGTCATTGAAGCGCAAGTAGCTGGCGTGGTTGATTTTTTCGAGACCCTGACGCCCCAGAGTATTCCCGTACTGGGCAAGCTCTACGACGCCCGCGCGCGATTCAAGGACCCGTTCAATGACGTGCAGGGCTTGGGCGCCATTGAGAAAATTTTTGAGCACATGTTTGTGGCCTTGATCTCGCCACGCTTTGTGGTGACCGGCCGTGTGGTGCAGGGCAACCAATGTTTCCTGACCTGGGAGTTTCGCTTTTGCTTTCGCAACTTCAAGCAGGGCACCGAGCAGGTTATTTTGGGCGCCTCGCATCTGGTGTTTTCACCGCAGGGGCGGGTCACGCTGCACCGTGACTACTGGGATGCCGCCGAGGAGCTGTATGAGAAGTTGCCGCTGGTGGGCGGGTTGATGCGCTGGCTTAAAAAGCGCGCCAACAGCTAGGCGCAGCGGGCGGCCCGCTGCGACTATCAATCAGCCCGGCTGGGTCTCGATGAAGCTGGTGCGCAACGCCAGTTTGTCATGCAGCTTGTGCAGGTTGGGGTGCTCTGAGCGCCAGTTGACCTGGGGAAACCGGAAGTCCAGGTAGCCCAGCGCACAGCCCACGCAAATATCCGACAGCGTCAGGTAGATGCCGGAACAAAAAGGCTTGTCGCCCAAGCCCTTGCTCATGGCTTTGAGGGCGCCGTTGATCTTGTCCATCTGGCGGTCTATCCAGGCCTGGCTGCGTTGCTCGGTGCTGCGCTCAGACCAGGTGGCCTCCATGCGGGCCGCCAGGGCCGCGTCCAGCAGGCCATCGGCCAGCGCTTCCCAGGTCTTGACTTCGGCGCGCTCCCGACCCACCGGCGGAATCAGCTTGCCTACAGGGGACAGCGT
>JAUXQA010000377.1 GCA_030683195.1 Rhodoferax sp.
CTGGCCGCTGGTTGTCCGGTGGTGGTCAAGGCCCATTCGGGTCACTTGCTGCTGTCCAACCGGGTGCACGGCCTGGCGCAACAGGTCTTGAAAGAACAACAACTGCCTGCCGGGCTGATCGGCATGATTCAAGGTGGCGGCTCCGACGTGGGTGTGCGCCTGGTGCAGCACGAGGCCATCGCCGCTGGCGCCTTCACGGGCTCGACGCGTGGCGGCTCTGCCCTGCAGGCGGTGGCCAACGCGCGCCCCCGCCCTATTCCGTTCTATGGCGAACTGGGCTCAATCAACCCCGTCATCGCCCTGCCCGCCCTGCTGGCGACCAAAGGCGCCGAGCTGGCCGCCACGCTGGCGGGCTCCATCGCGCTGGGTTGCGGACAGTTTTGTACCAGCCCCGGTGTCATCGTGTTGATCAACGACCCGGCCAGCGACGCCTTTGTGGCGCAACTGACGACCGCGCTGGCCGCCCAAAACCCGCACTCCATGCTGACCCCCGGCATGCGCCAGGCGTTTGATGCGGGCGTGAAGCACATGCTGAGTGCCGGTGCCAAGCCCCTGTTGCAAGAAGCGGGTAGCGCAGCGGCGCCCCGGCCTTTCCTGGCCCAGGTGGACGCCATTCAATTCATTGCCAAGGCCGAATTGCGTGAGGAATTGTTTGGCCCTGCCAGCCTGATCGTGCGTTGCGACTCGGTGGCGCAAGCCGTTGAGGTGCTGCGCGCGGTGGGTGGCAGCCTGACCGTCACCTTGTGGGGTGCAGAGACCGACACCGACGACAACCGCGCCCTGGTGCGCCATGCCGTGGCCATTGCCGGGCGTGTGTTGTTTTCAGGCGTCCCCACTGGTGTGGCCGTGACTGCCGCGCAGCAGCACGGCGGCCCCTGGCCCTCGTCCACCCAGCCCATGACCACCTCGGTGGGCGATGCCGCGATGCAGCGTTTCTTGCGGCCGGTGGCGCTGCAAGACGCACCGGCCTGGCTGCTGGCGCGCAACGGGCAGCCCTGCTAAAAACCGGGGCAATCACGGCGAGGTGAGGTATGGGGTGGCTTATAGTGGCGTTCCCTGCCACCACCTCGCCCTGAGAAAATTCAGACGTCAGGCCTTGGAAGACCATGACCGCTTCTCCGCCCCCCTTCCCTATTCGCACCGAATGCCCGCCGGGGGCCTGCAACTGTGGGCGAGATACCCTGTTGGAGAACCCGGCTGGCGACCTGCGCGTGCTGCGCCTGACCCGCGAGGATGAAAAACGTCTGTTGCAACGGCTTGAAAACCTGACCAGTCTGAGTGACCTGCACCGTGTGGAAGAGCGCATGGAGCAGCAACTGGGCATCAGGCTAAGCATCAACACAAGCCCCAATGTGGTCCGTACCCTGCGCGGCATCACCATCCTTGTGCATGAGCAACCCGGCTTGTGCCGAAAAACCCGCCAGGCCATCCCGGCTGCCATCAAGCGCAGCTTGGAGCAACGCCCTGAAATTGCGCATGAGATTTTGAATGTTGGGGGGCTGTTCGAGAACTGATGCACCTTGCTGCGCTCTGGCACTTGGCATCGGGCGAGCTTTGCGTGATCATCGGTCAATGGAATGGAAGGATGTGCCCTCGTGCTTGAACTGGAACTGAACAAAGCCTTTACCCTGATGGAATCAGGGCCTGTTGTCCTGGTGACAACGCATGATGGAAACAACGACAACATCATGACGATCTCCTGGACCATGGTGATGGATTTCACGCCTGTCTTTGCCATCACCACGGGTGAATGGAATCATTCTTTTACAGCGTTGCGAAAAAGCAAAGAGTGCGTCATTGCCATTCCCACGGTGGATATGCTGGATACCGTGGTCGGCATAGGCACTTGCTCGGGGAAAGACACGAATAAGTTTGTCAAATTCAAGCTCACCCCTGTGCAGGGCCGGCTAGTGAAGGCGCCCTTGATCAAAGAATGCCTCGCCAACCTGGAGTGCAAGGTGGTGGACATCATTGAAAAGCACAACATTGTGGTGTTGGAGGCCGTTGCTGCCTACCTGGATACCACACGCAACGAGAGGCGCATGGTTCATGCGGTGGGTGATGGGACTTTCATTGTTGACGGGCGCAGACTTGACCGCAGGACGATGATGGCCTCCAAACTCCCGCCCGGTGTTTAGCGTTTGTTGGACGGACCTGACCAGATCGAACCGCTACTTAAACTTTCTCATTCTCGACACCGGTTGGGTTCATAGCCAAGCCCGGACCCAAGCCGGCTGTGGTGCGCGCTTCGCTTGTCTTGCTGACAGCGGTGATCCTCGCGTTGGCAGTAGCCGTCTACTTTCGGGGCAATGTCAAGTATGTGGCGATCATTCCGGTCATCGCGCTATCTTGGCTAAATCGCCTTCTGCGCCATTGGGTGCCCAGTGGGGCCCAACCCCTCGCTTGAGTAGCCTGCGCAACAGGCAACTCAGCGCATCAACCCAAACTCCGTCGCCAGTTGGCGGTAGTGGGCCAGCTGGGTGGTGATCAGGGCCTGCAGCTCGGGACCAACCAAAGGGCCGGACTGCAAGCCAGCCACCGCCAACTCGCGGGCATACGCCGGGTGGGCCATCGCTCGCGACAGGGCTTCGGTCCATTCCTTCGCCTCCCGGTCG
>JAUXQA010000388.1 GCA_030683195.1 Rhodoferax sp.
GGTGGCCAAGTTCCGCAAGACCTTTGCCCGGCTGGTCAAGCCTTGACAGCCTCCGTTTAAGCCCCGGTAGCCACTGCTTGTGGCGGCAATTCCCCCGCTCACCCGAGTGCGCTTGAGCCCAATTCGGCCTCAGGCCGCGTCACCCCCAGCTAGTATCATTGCGCTCCACACCTTCCACCTGGAGCGCACCATGGCATTGATGGACTTCATCAAGAAACAGTTTATTGACGTTATTCAATGGACTGAGGAATCCGACGGCACCCTGGCCTGGCGCTTTCCCATGGCGGGCATGGAGATCCAAAACGGCGGCCAACTGGTGGTGCGCGAATCGCAAATGGCCGTGTTTGTGAATGAGGGCAAGGTGGCCGATGTGTTTGGCCCCGGTACTCACCGGCTCACCACGCAAACCCTCCCGGTGCTGACCTACCTCAAAAATTGGGACAAGCTGTTTGAGTCCCCGTTCAAGAGCGATGTGTACTTTTTCAGTACCCGCCAGCAAATTGACCAGAAATGGGGCACGCCCCAGCCCATCACCATCCGCGATGTCGACTTTGGCGCAGTGCGTCTGCGCGCCTTTGGCAACTACAACTACCGCATTGCCGACCCCAAACTGTTTCATACCGAAATATCGGGCACGCGTGAGAGCTACACCACGGCCGATGTGGACGGCCAGTTGCGTGGGCTGGTGCTGCAAAACATCAGCAACGCGATTGCCAGCAGTGGCATTGCGTTTTTGGACCTCGCGGCCAACCAGCTCACCTTTGCCCAGGCCCTGACCCGCCAGCTCGCGCCCGAATTCGAGAAGCTGGGCCTTCAATTGGAGGGCATGACGGTACAAAACGTCTCGCTGCCCGAAGAGCTGCAAAAAATCATGGACCAAAAAATCGGCATGGGCATGGTCGGCAACGACATGGGCAAGTTCATGCAGTACCAAACAGCACAGGCCATCCCCAAATTTGCCGAAGGTGGCGGGGGTGGCAGCGGTATTGCCGGCGATGCCATGGGCTTGGGTGCGGGTGTGGCGCTGGGCCAGGTGCTGGCTCAAAACCTGGCGTCCGGCTTGAATGCAGCGCCTGCCGCTGCGCCGGGTGCCACCGCGCCGGCCACGGGCATGAAGCCTGAAGACGTGATGGCCACACTGGAGAAGCTGGGCGACCTCAAGGCCAAAGGCATCTTGACGCAGGAAGAATTTGATGCCAAAAAAGGCGAGTTGCTCAAAAAACTAATTTAAGCGACCAAGCCCTTCAGCATGGCGATTAACGCGCCGCAGCGCGCCTACCGCGCCCCTTGTCCGGGCTGTGGCGCGCCGGTTGAGTTCAAAAGCGCGCAGTCCACCCACGCGGTGTGCGCCTATTGCCAAAGCACGGTGGTGCGCAACGGCGACACCTTGCAGCGCATCGGGAAGATGGCCGAGCTGTTTGACGACCACAGCCCACTGCAACTTCAAGCCACCGGCACCTGGCAGGGCCAAGCCTTCACCTTGGTGGGGCGTCTGCAATACAAATTCGGCGAGGGCACCTGGACCGAGTGGCATGCCCTGCTGACCGATGGCAGCAGCGCGTTTTTGAGTGAAGACAACGGCGCTTATGTGTTCACTGCCACGCAGCCAGCGCGTGAGTTGCCCGAGGCTGAGCGCTTTCGGGTGGGCGCCACCACCGCCATCAACGGCCAGCCGTTTGTGGTGGCCAGCAACCAACCTGTGGCGTTGATCTCGGCCCAGGGCGAGTTACCTCGCCTGCCCGAACTCGGCGCACTGCATGCCGTGGTGGAGCTGCGCAGCCAGAGCGCCGAGGCAAAAGCGGGGGAGGGCGGGGCCGAGGTGTTGAGCCTGGATTACAGCACCCAGCCGCCAACGCTGAGCCGGGGCCAGGCCGTGCGGCTGGAAGACCTCAAGCTCTCGGGTTTGCGCGACGAGTCGGTCAAGGATGAAAAAGGGCGGCAGTTTGCCTGTCCGAACTGCGGCGCCTCGCTCACAGTGCAACTGGCGACCAGCAAAACCATCACCTGTGGCTCATGCAACAGCATCATTGACCTGAGCCAGGGCATTGGTGGTGAACTCCAGCACGCCTCGCAAGACGAGCCGGTGAAGCCGTTGATTGCCTTGGGCAGTACCGGGCAACTGCAGGGTGTGGCCTGGCAAGTGGTGGGTTTTCAGCACCGCCTGGGCACGGACCCGGCCGACCCCGACGAGCACTTTGGTTGGGAAGAGTACCTGCTGTTCAACGCCAGCAGGGGCTTCATCTTTTTGGTCGACTCGACCGAAGGCTGGAGCATCGTCAAACCCGCCACCGGCGCACCCGTGGTGAGTGCCAACGACCAAAGTGCCACCTACCTGGGCACGCGTTATGCGCTCAAGGAAAGCTACACCGCCCAGACCAGCTATGTGCTGGGCGAGTTTTACTGGCAGGTGAGCCGCGGGCAAACCACCACCAACCGGGATTACGCGAGTGGCAAGAGCCTGCTGTCGATGGAGCAGTCAGCTCAGGAGTTGACCTGGTCAGTGGGAAGCGCTGTAGACAGTGACGTGATCGTGAAGGCTTTCAAGCTGCAGGATCAAAAAGACCTGCTCAAGCGTAGCGATGTGGGGCCGTTTACCGCCGCGTCCAACCCGTTTTTTCGGCCCTGGGTTATCTTGTTCATCGTCTTTGTTTTGCTGGTGCTGGTGTTCAGCCGCTGCTCGGCGTGCGACCCGGCCGTTGAAAATTGCAGCAACACGGGTGTGCCACGCACCTCGGGTGGGTCGTTTGGCGGCTATTCAGGGGGTGGCGGCCACAAGTGATCCCTTGGCCGCTGCCATTTTTTTAAACAACATTTTTGAAGGAAATCACCATGGCATTTGAGTGGTTGAAATCGGGCGCCTTGATGGGCTCCCTGGTGTTTGCGCTGATGGGCGTGATTATTTTCTTGCTGACCTTCGTCATCATTGACAAGCTCACGCCCTACAACCTGTGGGAAGAAATCGTCGAGAAGCAAAACCGCGCGCTGGCTCTGGTGGTCGCCGCCATGTCGCTGGGCATTTGCATCATCGTGGCCGCCGCCATTCACGGGTGAGCGCCGCGCAGCAGGGTGGGCCACGCCCGATGGAGGTGGCCTTGCTGGCCTCCGTGTTTGTGGTGGCGGCTTGCGGGCTGGTGTATGAGCTGGCGGCCGGGGCACTGGCTTCTTAT
>JAUXQA010000389.1 GCA_030683195.1 Rhodoferax sp.
GAATTGGAGACTGTTTCCCACCGTTCAAGCGATGGGCACAAAAAAACCGCTCAAAGCTGTAAAACTTGAGCGGTTGACGCGCGCAGGAATGGAACCTCCTCTGCGCCGACTGTCAGGCTGGGTTACATGTTTTCGATCATGACCTGCCCAAATCCAGAGCAACTGACTTGCGTTGCACCGTCCATCAGTCGCGCGAAGTCATAGGTAACCTTTTTGCTGTTGATGGACTTTTTCATGGAGCTGATGATGAGGTCAGCGGCTTCGGTCCACCCCATGTGACGAAGCATCATCTCGGCCGAGAGGATCTCGGAGCCTGGATTCACATAGTCTTTGCCGGCGTATTTGGGGGCTGTCCCGTGGGTTGCCTCAAAGCAGGCAATGGTGTCGCTCAGGTTGGCACCCGGAGCAATACCGATACCACCTACTTGAGCTGCCAACGCGTCGGAGACGTAATCGCCATTCAGGTTCAGGGTGGCAATTACGCTGTATTCAGCAGGACGCAACAGAATCTGCTGCAAGAAGGCATCCGCAATGCTGTCTTTGACAATGATGTCTTTCCCTGTTTTAGGGTTCTTGAACTTGCACCAAGGACCGCCATCGATTAACTCGGCACCAAATTCTTTTTGAGCCAGTGCGTAGGCCCAATCACGGAAGCCACCTTCGGTGTACTTCATGATATTGCCCTTGTGAACGATGGTCAGGCTGGGCTTGTCATTGTCAATGGTGTACTGCAGCGCCTTGCGCACCAAGCGCTCAGTGCCTTCCCGGGATACAGGCTTGATGCCAATGCCGGAGGTGTTGGGGAAACGAATCTTGTTGACACCCATCTCCTCCTGCAGAAATTTGATGAGTTTTTTGGCTTTGTCGGACTCGGCCTCGAATTCGATGCCTGCGTAAATGTCTTCCGAGTTCTCTCGAAATATCACCATGTTGGTCTTTTGGGGCTCTTTCACCGGGCTGGGCACTCCGTCGAAATACTGAATCGGGCGCAGACAGACATACAAGTCCAGCTCCTGACGCAGGGCGACGTTGAGAGACCGAATGCCTCCGCCTACGGGCGTCGTCAACGGGCCTTTGATGGAGACAACGTACTCGCGCAGCGCCTGAAGCGTTTCTTCGGGCAACCAGACATCGGGCCCGTACACGTTGGTGGATTTCTCGCCGGCATAGACCTCCATCCAATGGATTTTTTTCTTGCCACCATAAGCCTTGGCGACCGCTGCATCCACTACCTTCAACATCACCGGAGTGATATCGAGCCCGGTACCATCGCCTTCGATGAAAGGAATGACATGTCCGTCCGGCACGTTGAGTGACATGTCGGCATTGACAGTGATTTTCTGGCCTTCTGATGGAACCTTGATGTGCTGATACATGTGTTTTCGTCTCCGTTGAGGGGGTCAATTTGAGCCTATGGCGCTATCACCGGAACCGCAAGAAAAGGCGCGTTTCGAGCTGGCTCCAGCCCAGAAAAATATTTTAGTCCCAAATAAATACTGTTTTCTGTCAACTTGGGTTGAAGGCACCCCGTTACGGATACACCTTCCATTGAATTGGGGGGAAATTTAATAACAACCTTATCCCAAGGAAATTGAACATGAACAAACTTATTGCTGCTCTGGTTGCTGGTCTCTTTGCTGTTGGCGTTTTCGCCGCTGATGCGCCTGCGACTGCAGCCGCTAAAGCAGCTGCACCCGCTGCAGCCAAAGCGGCAGCACCCGCAGCGGCTGCTGCTGCAGCGCCAGCAGCTGCCGCTGCAGCAGCGCCGGCCGCCGCCGTTGAGGCTGCGAAAAAAGTGGATACAAAGGCTGAAATGGCTGCCGCTGATAAGGCCGCCAAAGCAGAGAAAGCAGCTGCCGCTAAAAAAGCAAAAGAAGACAAGGCTGCTGCTGCCAAGCTGGCCAAAGAAGAAAAGGCTGCTGCCGCAAAGAAGGCCAAAGATGACAAGGCCGCTGCTGCCAAGTTAGCCAAAGAAGAAAAAGCCGCTGCTGCCAAAAAGTAATCTCGTAGCTCCAAATAATGATGCCCGCTTGCGGGCATTTTTTTATTGGCAAGAGCATGTTGAGTCAGCATCCATCAAAATAGCGTTATGAAAAACACCGTTATCGCCACCGTTCTGGTCGGGTTGGCATCGCTCTTCGCTCAGGCCAGCCGCGCGCAAGATGCGCCACAAATGGATCTTCCACGTACCAAACTCTCTGCTGGCATGCATTTGATCGACGCACAAGTAGCTGCATCTGATGCGACTCGGGCTACCGGGCTGATGTTTCGCAAAGAGATGCCTCAGACCGAAGGCATGTTGTTCGTTTTTGAGCAACCCACCGTGCAGTGCTTCTGGATGAAAAACACGCTTTTGCCATTGACCATTGCATTTGTGGCGGACGACGGCACCATCGTTAATTTGGCAGACATGAAGCCCCAGACCACCGACTCCCATTGCTCAACCAAGCCGGTTCGCTATGTGCTTGAAATGAACCAGGGCTGGTTCGGCAAAAAAGGGCTCAAAGCCGGTTTCAAACTCGGCGGCAAACCGTTTGACACCCGATAAATAAAAAAAGCCACCTC
>JAUXQA010000395.1 GCA_030683195.1 Rhodoferax sp.
CAGGTGGAAGGCTGCGCCACGGTGCGTAAGATCGTGTCGGGCGTCACTGCCAGCCGGGCTTTGATCGAGGCGGCCATTGCAGCGCAGGCCGACACAATTTTTGTGCACCATGGCTTGTTTTGGCGGGGTCAGGACGGTTGCGTGACGGGTTGGATGAAGCAGCGTCTGAGTCTTTTGCTGGCGCACGATATCAATCTCTTCGCCTATCATTTACCGCTGGACGCTCACCCGCAATGGGGCAACAACGCGCAGTTGGGACAAAAACTGGGTTTGCGAGTGCAATCGAGATTTGGCGAGCAGTCTTTGGGTTGCCTGGGCGAGCGGCAGGATGCTGGTTTTTTTGGGAGCGCCGAGGCACTTTCAGGTCATGTGAGCCAAGTGTTGAGTCGGTCTGTCACTTTGGTGAGCAGCAGTCCCAGGGTCATCAAAAACGTCGCCTGGTGCACGGGCGGTGCACAAAGTTATTTTGAAGCTGCCATTGCAGCCGGGGCCGACGCGTTCATTACCGGCGAAATTTCCGAGCCACAGGCACACTATGCACGTGAATGTGGTGTGGCCTACCTGGCATGCGGTCACCATGCCAGCGAACGCTATGGTGCACCGGCAGTGGCCGAGCATGTCGCAGCCCAACTCGGGTTGGCACATGAATTCATTGACATTGACAATCCGGCATGATCTGGGGAGAGCATGAAAAAACCAATTGCAATCACACTTGGCGACCCAGCCGGGATTGGTCCAGAGATCATTGCCAAGGCGTTTCGGGATGCGCCCCACGAAATGTGGGGATGCTTCGTCGCAGGCGATGTCGCCACGATGCGTCGGGCCTCCGAGTTGACCCGTCAAGGGCACGTCAGGCTTCCAGTAGCCTCTATCGATCTACCTTCAGAGGCCCTGACCGCACCACCTAACTGCCTTCCGGTATTCCAGATTGGGGCAACCATGTCACCCGTTGCATTTGGCGTTATCAGCGCAGATGCCGGACGTCTTGCTGCTGAATGCGTGGTTTGGGCTGCCAAAGCGGCTTTGCGTGGAGAGATATCTGCCTTGGTGACGGCCCCGCTGCACAAAGAGGCCTTGGCACTCGCCGGCGAACCTCATTCGCGCTACCCCGGCCACACCGAAATGTTGCAAGCCCTGGCTGCTGTACATGCCGGTGTGCCTTTGGCGGACATGCCCGTGCGCATGATGTTGGCCAATGATGAATTGAGGGTGGTGCTGGTCAGCATTCACATGTCTCTTCGTGAAGCGATTGAGGCGGTGACTATTGATAACGTGTTGCAGACACTGCAGATCACCCACCGCTCGCTGCAAGCCATGCTGGGGCGCTTACCCCGAATTGGCGTGGCTGGGCTCAATCCTCATGCGGGAGAAGGTGGGTTGTTCGGGCGTGAGGAAATCGACATCATTGCACCGGCGATCGTCGCCGCGCGCTCACTGGGCCTGGATATTAAAGGTCCATTTGCGCCTGATACCGTGTTCATGCGCGCACGTTCCACGCAAGGTAACCAGGGCGAGTTTGACGCGGTGCTCGCCATGCACCACGACCAGGGTTTGATACCAGTGAAGTACCTGGGTGTTGACAAAGGCGTCAACGTGACGCTGGGCCTGCCGCTAGTGCGTACCAGCCCAGATCACGGTACCGCTTTTGACATTTCAGGTACAGGTCAAGCAGATGCATCCAGTTTGATTTCTGCTGTTCGCGTAGCGCGTCAGATCATCGGTCTGACTGAGATTTCATAAGAGATATTGGCCTCTGGCCGTTGTGATTTAAAGATAGTTAGATCTTAAATAGATAGCAACTCTATCGCTTGAGGTTGTCCCGGATTTCACGCAGCAACAAAATATCTTCGGGCGTCGCTGCAGGCGCAGCAACCGGCGCAGGAGTGCTCTTTTTCAGCCGGTTCACTTGCTTGACCATCATGAAGATGATGAAAGCCAGAATCGCAAAATTAACCGCGACTGTAATGAAGCTGCCGTATGCGAGGACCGGCACGCCCGCCTTTTTCAGGGCATCCAGTGTCATGGCTGTCCCTGTCGGTACTTGGCCCAGAACAACGAACAGACTGGAAAAGTCCAATTTGCCGAACACGATGCCAACCAAGGGCATGATCAGATCGCTGACCACAGAGTCAACGATCTTGCCGAAGGCTGCGCCGATGATTACCCCGACTGCAAGATCCATCACATTGCCCTTGATGGCAAACTCTTTGAATTCTTGAACCATGCCCATAACGTGTCCTTTTGGTTAATTTGAAGGCGTAGAGTATCGACGTGAAATCGCTCCAATTACAAGATCTCAAGCGCAATATCCGACTCGAATGCTCGCTGCAATCGCTCAGCTACAATCCAAAGTCTCCAAATAGCGGTGTTTTTCATTGAGGATTCCCATGAGTGAAACCCTAGTCGACAGCGGTCAGATCGACAACAGTAAACGAACGTGGCTGATCGCATCTGGCTGCGTTGGCGCAGTAGGCGGCGTAGCCGCTGTTGTCCCGTTTGTCAGTAGCTTTCAGCCTTCCGAAAAGGCGAAAGCAGCTGGCGCGGCCGTCGAGGCTGACATTTCCGGCCTCAAACCAGGTGAGAAAATGACGGTTGAGTGGCGCGGCAAGCCTGTTTGGATCGTTCGCAGAACGCCCGAACAACTCGCTGCATTGCCGGCGCTCGACTCGCAACTGGCGGATCCCAAGTCTGAGCGCAAGCCCGATGAGCAGGCTCCCAAATATGCGCGCAACGCGTCTCGCGCTATCAAGGATGAGTATTTGGTGGTTGTGGGTATTTGCACTCATTTGGGCTGTTCGCCTTCTGATAAATTCACAACGGGTGCTCAGCCATCGCTTCCGGACGACTGGCAGGGTGGTTTTTTCTGTCCATGCCACGGGTCAACTTTTGACATGGCGGGGCGGGTCTACAAGAACAAGCCGGCGCCTGATAATCTCGAAGTTCCTCCCCACATGTACCTCTCTGATGCCAAGCTGCTCATCGGTGATGACAAGAAAGCCTAAGGAAAAACAACATGGCTGAATATCACGAAGTTTCCCCTAATGCGCCTGCTGGAGAAAAGCTGCTGAACTGGGTGGACAACCGGTTCCCGGCGTCAAAGCTCTTTAAAGAGCACATGAGCGAGTATTACGCTCCAAAGAATTTTAATTTCTTCTACATTTTTGGTTCGCTCTCGCTTTTAGTCTTGGTGATTCAAATCGTCACCGGGATTTTCCTGGTTATGCACTACAAGCCTGACGCAGCATTGGCGTTTGGGTCCGTTGAATACATCATGCGGGATGTGCCTTGGGGCTGGCTGATTCGTTACATGCACTCCACGGGTGCGTCTGCCTTTTTCATTGTGGTTTATCTGCACATGTTCCGAGGCCTGATGTACGGCAGTTATCGCAAGCCACGCGAATTGATCTGGCTTTTTGGCTGCGGCATCTTTCTGGCTTTGATGGCAGAAGCCTTTATGGGCTATTTGTTGCCTTGGGGGCAAATGAGTTACTGGGGTGCCCAGGTGATCGTCAATTTGTTTGCTGCCATTCCCTTTGTCGGCCCTGATCTCGCTCTGTTGATTCGGGGTGACTTCGTGGTGGGTGATGCCACATTGAATCGATTTTTCAGTTTCCATGTGATTGCAGTGCCATTGGTGCTTTTGGGCTTGGTTGTGGCGCACATCATTGCCTTGCACGAAGTGGGCTCCAATAACCCTGACGGCATCGAAATTAAAGCAAAGAAAGATGCTCAAGGTCGTCCTCTTGACGGCATTCCTTTCCATCCTTACTACTCCGTGCATGACATTTTTGCAGTCAGCGTGTTTTTGATGGTTTTCTCTGCAATTGTTTTCTTTGCTCCTGAGATGGGTGGCTACTTCCTTGAGTACAACAACTTTGTGCCGGCAGATCCATTTCAGACCCCTTTGCACATCGCCCCCGTTTGGTACTTCACGCCGTTTTATTCAATGTTGCGTGCCGTCACCACAGAGATGATGTATGCGTTGATCGCCTGCGTGCTTCTGGGTGCGTTCCTCGCTGTGGTCAAAGGGAAAATGCCGACTCTATTCAAGGGCTTGATTGTGGGTGCAGCGGCAGTGCTGGTCGCCATGATGTTGTCCATCGATGCGAAGTTCTGGGGTGTTGTCGCGATGGGCGGTGGCGTTGTGATCCTGTTTTTCCTGCCTTGGCTGGACAATAGCCCGGTTAAATCGATTCGCTATCGTCCGGATTGGCACAAGTATCTATATGCTGTTTTCATCATTGACTTTCTGGTGCTGGGCTACTTGGGTATCTTGCCTGTCTCTGATCTCAGCAGCCGAATATCGCAACTCGGAACCTTGTTCTACTTTGGCTTCTTTATCTTGATGCCTTGGTGGAGTTGTCTTGGAAAGTCCAAGCCGGTGCCGGACCGTGTTACTTTCACGCCGCATTGAGCTGGAGAAAAATATGAAAACAACGGGTTTTACAAAAAAAATCATTGCTGGCTTGGCTTTGGCGCTAGGTTTGGTGGCTGGTGCTCAAGCGGCTGGTGGTGGAATAGCATGGGACAAGGCGCCCAACAAAACCAACGACATGGTTGCTCTGCAAAACGGAGCAAAGTTGTTCGTCAACTACTGTCTCAACTGTCACTCGGCTTCGTTCATGCGTTACAACCGCCTGACCGACATTGGTCTCACAGAGCAGCAGATCAAGGATAACCTTTTGGTGACTAACGCCAAAATCGGTGAAACGATGAAAGCTGCCATCGATCCACAGCAAGCCAAAGCCTGGTTTGGTGCTAACCCGCCTGATTTGACCGTGATCGCTCGTTCTCGCGCAGGCGCAGGTGGTTCTGGTGCGGACTACCTGTACACCTACATGCGTACTTTTTACCGGGATGCCGAGAAGCCGACAGGCTGGAATAATTTGGCTTTCCCCAACATTGCCATGCCACATGTATTGTGGGAGTTGCAAGGTGAGCGTCGTCCAATATTTGAGGAAGTCATGTCTCACGGGCATCCAACGCAAGTGCTCAAGGGATGGGAACAAGTCAAGCCCGGCACGATGACCCCCTTGCAATACGATGAGAACATCGGTGACTTGGTGAGTTAT
>JAUXQA010000398.1 GCA_030683195.1 Rhodoferax sp.
GCGCCCGGCGCTCGGGGTCGGTCTCACTCAGCGCACGCTGATACCCCTGGGAGAGGCTTTCCATCAGCTTTTCCAACTCGTACTTTTGCAGATAGCTGCCCAGCAGAATGATGCGTCTTTTTTGGTCACGTGACTTGATCATGTAAGCGCTGATAGCGATCAAAGTCAGCGAAACGAGTAAATCCATGGCTGCGGTCGAAGTCAAGTGAAGAGGGCACGAGTGTAGTGCCCCCCTCACTTGCTTGACCGGGCAACCCGCGCCCGAAAACTCCGCCCTTTAGTGCACCACGCGCTCGAAACTGAACTGCCCGGGCGAGCGAATTGGGTCGACATCCACGGGAATGACCGACTTGGGCGCAAATCGCCCCTCCAGAAGCAGCTTGGACAGCGGGTTTTCAATACGCTGCTGAATCGCGCGCTTCAAGGGGCGCGCACCGAAGACCGGATCAAAGCCCACCTTGGCCAATTCAGCCAGCGCAGCCTCGGACACCTGCAGCGTCAGCTCCATCTTGGCCAAGCGAGCTTGCAGCACCTGAATCTGGATACCGGCGATCTTGGCAATGTGGGTGGCATCAAGCGCGTGGAACACAACAGTTTCGTCAATGCGGTTCAAAAACTCAGGCCTGAAGTGGTTCTTCAACTCCGCCGTGACCGCATCCTTGATGTCCTCGCTGTCTTGCCCAACCATGGCCTGAATCATTTGCGAGCCGATGTTGCTGGTCATGACAATCACCGTGTTCTTGAAATCCACGGTGCGGCCCTGCCCGTCAGTCAGGCGCCCGTCATCCAGCACTTGCAAAAGCACATTGAACACGTCCGGGTGGGCCTTCTCCACCTCGTCGAGCAAGAGCACGCTGTAAGGCTTGCGGCGCACGGCCTCGGTAAGGTAGCCGCCTTCCTCATAGCCAACGTAACCCGGAGGCGCGCCAATCAAACGGGCCACGGAATGCTTTTCCATGAACTCGCTCATGTCGATGCGAATCAGGTGATCCTCAGAGTCAAACAGGAAACCCGCCAAGGCTTTGCAGAGCTCGGTCTTGCCAACACCCGTCGGGCCGAGGAACAAAAACGAACCGGTCGGACGATTGGGGTCGGACAAGCCGGCGCGCGAACGCCGGATGGCATTGGCCACAGCAACAATGGCCTCCTCCTGCCCCACCACACGCTCATGCAGCTTGCCCTCCATTTGCAGCAGCTTATCGCGCTCGCCCTGCATCATTTTGCTTACCGGAATGCCAGTGGCACGGCTTACCACCTCGGCAATTTCCTCGGCACCGACCTGGGTGCGCAGCAAACGGGGTGCAGCCTCGCTGCCCCGGGTGGCTTCGCGCGCCTGCACTTCCTGCAGGCGCTTCTCCAAAGCTGGCAGGGTGCCGTATTGCAATTCGGCGACCTTATTGAAATCGCCCTTGCGGGTCAGTTCTTCAATCTGGAACTTGAGCTTCTCGATTTCTTCACGCACCTGGGCGCTGCCCTGGGCACTGGCTTTCTCGGCCTTCCAGATTTCGTCCAGATCGGCAATTTCCTTTTGCAGCTTGCCAATTTCATCGTTGATCAACTCAAAGCGTTTTTGCGAGGCTTCGTCTTTTTCCTTGCGCACTGCTTCGCGCTCAATCTGCAACTGAATCAGACGGCGGTCCAGCTTGTCCATCACCTCAGGCTTGGAGTCCATCTCGATCTTGATTTTGCTGGCAGCCTCATCAATCAAGTCGATGGCCTTGTCGGGTAAAAAGCGGTCCGTAATGTAGCGGTGGCTCAACTCGGCCGCGGCAACGATGGCGGGGTCGGTGATTTCAACGTTGTGGTGCTTCTCATACCGCTCTTTCAGGCCCCGCAAAATCGCAATGGTGGCCTCCACGGTGGGCTCCCCCACCAGAATTTTCTGGAAACGCCGCTCCAGTGCCGCGTCTTTTTCAATGTATTTGCGGTACTCGTCCAGCGTGGTGGCACCCACGCAGTGCAACTCACCCCGGGCCAG
>JAUXQA010000416.1 GCA_030683195.1 Rhodoferax sp.
TTGGCCACCGCGTAGGTGTCGTAGGTCCAGTGCACGGTCACGTCATTGCAGTCTTTGTTGGTCACCAGGGTGGAGGCCGCGCCAGAGATCAGGGCGATGCGGTTCTTTTCCTTGGCAATCTTCATGACGGCCAGGGCCACAGACGTGGTGACCAGCTCGGAGGCCACGTCGACCTTGTCACGCTCAAACCATTCGCGCGCCTTGTTGGCGGCAATGTCACCCTTGTTTTGGTGGTCGGCCGACACGACTTCAATCTTGAAGCCAGGTTTGTCGGACTTCATGAAGTCCTCAACAGCCATCTCGGTGGCTACAACTGTGCCTTTACCGGCTACGTCAGAGTACAGGCCGGACAAATCGGTCAGTACGCCGATCTTGACGACGTTGTCCGAAATTTGGGCTTGTGCTGCGCCAATGGTGGCGAGCGCCAGGCCGATGGCTTGAATAATGGGTTTGAGTTTCATGATGTCTCCTTGTGGGTCGTTGAAAAAATAGGAAGATTCTTGGAACTGCGTGGCCTAGACGCCCAGCAGCTCATGCAGCAGGTCGGTCTTGGACGGCAGTTCTTCTTTGGTCACTGTGGCCACAATGCGACCATGTTCCAGCACGATGTGACGGTCTGCCAGCGGTGCGGCAAACCTGAAGTTTTGTTCCACCAAAATGATCGTGTAGCCCCGTGTCTTGAGCAGGCGAATGACCTCGCCAAGCTTCTTCACAATGACAGGAGCCAGGCCTTCAGTGATCTCGTCGAGCAGCAGCAGCCGCGCACCGGTGCGCAGAATGCGCGCCATCGCCAACATTTGTTGCTCACCACCGGAAAGCCGCATGCCGGGGCTCGTGCGCCGCTCATACAGGTTGGGGAACATCTCGTAAATTTCTTCCAGCGTCATGCCACCCGACGCCACGGTGGGGGGCAGCATCAGGTTTTCTTCCGTGGTGAGTCCGGAGAAAATTCCACGCTCCTCTGGGCAGTAACCCACGCCCAGGCGGGCAATCCGATGGGACGACATGGCCTTGATGTCCACACCGTTGAGCATGATTTGCCCGGTGCGCCGGCCCACCAGCCCCAAGATGGACTTGAGTGTGGTGGATCGGCCGCTGCCGTTGCGCCCGAGCAGGGTGACCAGCTCGCCGTGGTTGATGGTCAGGTCAATTCCGTGCAGGATGTGCGATTCGCCGTAAAACGAATGCAGGTCGGTCAGGCGCAGCAGCTCGCCGGTGCGTTTGAAGGCGCTGTTCATGCTTCTGCTCCTGCTTCCACGCCCACATAGGCTTCCAGAACCCGTGGGTCTTTGGACACCACGTCGTAAGGCCCTTCGGCCAAAAACGCGCCCCGTTGCAGCACGGTGATGACGTTGCACAGGCTCTCAACCACCGAAAGGTTATGCTCCACCATCAGAATGGTGCGGCCCACGGAGACCTTGCGAATGAGTTCCACCACACGGTCCACGTCCTCATGGCCCATGCCCTGGGTGGGTTCATCCAGCAGCATCAACTCAGGCTCCAGCGCCAATGTGGTGGCAATTTCCAGCGCACGCTTGCGGCCGTAGGGCAGCTCGACTGTCTTGGTGTCGATGTAAGCGCCCAGATCCACGGATTCGAGCAACTCAATGGCACGGTCGTTCAGGACATTCAGGGTGGCTTGCGGGCGCCAGAAATGAAATGACGTACCCAACTTGCGTTGCAGCGCAATACGGACGTTTTCCATCACGCTCAGGTTAGGAAAGGTGGCCGAAATCTGAAACGAGCGCACCACACCACGGCGGGCAATTTGTGCCGACTCTTCGCGGGTGATGTCGATCCCATTGAATTCGATCTTGCCGGCAGTGGGCTGCAAGAACTTGGTCAGCAGGTTGAACACCGTGGTTTTACCGGCGCCGTTGGGGCCAATGAGCGCATGAATGTTGCCGCGCTTGACCTTGAGGTCGACGCTTTGCACGGCGGCAAAGCCCTTGAACTCTTTGGTGAGGCCGGTGGTTTGAAGGATGAGGTCTTGTGACATGGGCATGATGGTGTTCAGTCAATGGCCGAGGCCGAGCGCATTTGCTCGCGCAGCACGAATTTCTGGATTTTTCCGGTGGAGGTTTTGGGCAGCGTGCCAAACACCACTTGCTTGGGCACCTTGAAGCGGGCCAACTGCGCGCGGCAGTGTTCGATCATTTCGGCCTCGGTGACCGTGGCGCCTTCGCGCAATTCAACGAAGGCGCAAGGCACTTCGCCCCACTTGTCGTCGGGCCGGGCCACCACAGCAGCCACCATCACGGCGGGGTGGCGGTAGAGCACTTCTTCAACCTCCAGGCTGGAGATGTTCTCGCCCCCGGAGATGATCACGTCCTTGCTGCGGTCCTTGATCTTGACGTAGCCGTCCGGGTGCATCACGGCCAGGTCGCCGGTGTGGAACCAGCCGCCCGCAAAGGCTTCTTCAGTTGCTTGCGGGTTTTTCAGGTAGCCCTTCATGACCAGATTGCCCCGGAAGAAAATCTCGCCCATGGTTTCACCGTCCGAAGGCACGGGTTGCATGGTCTCGGGGTCCAGCACGGCAATCGACTCCTGCATCGGATAGGCCACGCCTTGGCGTGCGTTCAGTGCTGCACGCTCGCCAATAGGCAATTGGTCCCAGCCGTCCTGTTTGGCGCAAACGGCGGCCGGGCCATACACCTCGGTCAGGCCATACACATGCGTGATGTCAATGCCAATGCGCTCGCAGCCTTCAATGATGGAGGCGGGTGGTGCAGCGCCGGCAATGAGTCCGGCAATCGAATGGGTGATGCCTTCGCGCACCGCAGGCTGCACGTTGATCAGCAAGCCATACACAATGGGTGCGCCACACAGGTGTGTGACGCGGTGCTCCCGAATCAACGAGAAAATCAGGGTAGGGTCTACACGACGCAGGCACACGCTGACGCCCGCCTGCAGAGCCAGCGTCCAGGGAAAACACCAGCCGTTGCAATGAAACATGGGCAATGTCCAGAGGTAGACCGAATGACGCGGCATCTCCCAGGTGACGACATTGGACACGGCATTGAGGTAAGCCCCCCGGTGGTGGGTGACCACACCCTTGGGGTTGCCTGTGGTGCCGCTGGTGTAATTCAGGGCGATGGCATTCCACTCGTCGCCGGGCAAGGCCCATTCAAAAGCCTCGTCGCCGGTTTGTAAAAACGCGTCGTACTCCTGCTCGCCCAGCAATTTGCCGTCCAGGTGCATCGGGTCGGCCACATCAATCACCACAGGGCGCTTGTGGCTCATCAAAGCCAGGGCACGCTCAATGATGGGGGAAAACTCACGGTCCGTGATGAGTACCTTGGCTCCGCCGTGGTCCAGCATGAAGGCAATGGCTTCTGCATCAAGGCGGGTGTTGAGGGTGTTGAGCACCGCGCCGGTCATGGGCACACCAAAATGCGCCTCAAACATGGGCGGGGTGTTGGGCAGCATTACTGCCACCGTATCGCCCACACCCACACCGCGCAGAGTCAGCGCGCTGGCCAGGCGCTTGCAACGGGCGTAAGTCTGCGCCCAGGTGAAGCGGCTGTTGCCGTGGATGATGGAGAGGCGGTTGGGGTAGACGCTGGCGGCACGCGCCAGAAAGCTCAGGGGGGACAGGGCCGTGTGGTTGGCGAGATTGCGCTCCATTCCCTGGTCATAGGCGTTGCTTGTCATGTCAGCTGTCTCCATTCGGTTGCCTTGCGCGCGGCTTTTGCAGCAGCGTCAACAAGTGTGGCCGCTATGGTGGCAGCGGACTGTTGCCAAAAATCGGGGCAAATGTATCGAATGATTGCAGGGCGTCTGGGCACCGGATGCGCGCCCTAGAATGGAAAATCACCGCCGGAGCTTGATCCTGATGTCATTTCAAACCCCCACCGATCCCCAGCAAACCCACTACCGGCATGAGTTATTGCAAGCCGGTCTAGACCTGCTCGACCAAGGCCTGACCGTGATCGATGGCAACCTGCACATCGTGGCCTGGAACAAGGCCTTTTTGCGGCTTCTGGACTTTCCACCCGAGATGGCTTTTGTGGGGGCCACGTTCGAGTCATTCATGCGCTTTAACGCGCAGCGCGGAGAATACGGGCCGGGCGATGTAGATGCTTTGGTTGACGAGCGCATGCGACTTGCGCGCAGCTTTAACCCACACTACACCGAGCGGGACCGCCCGGGGGGCCAAATTCTGGCCGTGCGGGGCGAACCATTGCCACACAACGGGTTTGTCACGCTTTACACCGACATCACGGCCAGCCGCCGGTTTGAGCAGCAAATACAGCAGCAAAATGCCGAATTGGAGAGCCGTGTGACCGAACGCACGGCTGAGCTGCAGAGCACCAATCAGCGCCTGATTGAGGCGATGGACGCCAACGAGCGAATCACCACGGCGCTGCAGCGCAGCGAAGGCAATTTGCGCCTGATCACGGACACGGTGCCCGCCCTGATTGCCTATTTTGATGACCAGGAGGTCTACAGCTACGCCAACAAGGGCTACGCAGACTGGTTTGACTGCAGCAAAGAAAAAATCCTGGGTCAGCAGATACGCAATGTGGTGGGCGACGAGGTTTACACCGATATATCGCACTACGTCCATCGGGCCCTGCAGGGACACAGCGTGAGTTATGAGTACGCCATGCGCCGCTCCGACGGGCGGGTCATGTACGCCCGCAGCGAACTGGTGCCCGAGCGGGATGCACTGGGCCATGTGGCGGGTTGTTTTGTTCTCTCGGTCAATATCACTGACCTCAAGAACGCGGAGGCCGCGCTGGTGCACGCCCAAAAAATGGAAGCAGTGGGGCAATTGACCGGCGGTCTGGCCCACGATTTCAATAATTTACTGACCGTGGTCATTGGCAACCTCGTGAGCCTGCAAGAACGATATCCCAATGACCGTGATATTGGCGACTACGTGCTGCCAGCGCTGAAGGCATCACGCCGCGGTGCATCGCTGATCAAGCGCTTGATGGCTTTTGCCCGCAAGCAACCGCTGATGCCGAGATCCGTCAACATCGCCGATCTGGTGGATGAGACACTGGGCCTGCTTCAACGGACTTTACCAGCTCACATTGAGGTCAGCGTGGACCCAATGGAGGAACGGCTTTATGCCCTGACCGATGCCCAGCAGCTTGAAAATGCACTGCTCAATCTGGCTCTCAATGCGCGCGACGCCATGCCGGATGGCGGCAAACTGGCCATTCGGGCCCACCGCGTGCAGCTGGGCCCGGCCCAGGCGGCCAACTTCGATGTCATGCCGGGTTGCTATGTGGCCCTCAACGTCCTGGACACGGGCACGGGCATGGATGCAGCCACTCAGGCGCGCGCCTGGGAGCCGTTTTTTACGACCAAGCGGTTCGGTACGGGCAGCGGTATGGGCTTGTCCATGGCCTATGGTTTTGCCAAGCAGTCTGGCGGTGGCATCCGCATCCAGAGTGCACTGGGCAAGGGCTGCGAAGTCACGCTGGTGCTGCCCTGCAGCACCGAAGACGTGGACGCCGTGCCGTTCATGGGCGAGCAGCCCCCGTTTCGCCAGACTCTGGCCCAGCGACCTCTGGTGCTGCTGGTGGAAGACGACCTTGATGTGCGGCGTGTCATCCGGCTGCAGCTGGTCGGGTTGGGCTACCCGGTGATGGAGGCCGACCATGCAGCCGATGCGCTGCTGTTGTTGGCAAGCGTGCCCACGGTGGGGATCGTCATCTCTGATGTGGTGATGCCTGGCGGCATGGACGGACTCACCCTGTGCAAGGAGGCGCATCACCGCGCGCCGCATGTCAAGTTTCTGTTGATCAGTGGCTACTCCCGCATCGAAAACTCCTTGACGGCAGGGAGTGTCAACCTTCCCTTGCTCAAAAAGCCATTCTCTGCTCAGGAACTGCACCAGGCACTGGATGCCTTGTCCGCATGAGCCTTGACGTGATTTCCCAGCCCGAGGCACCCCGCTGTATTTACGTACTGGATGACGACACCGACATTTGCAGGCTGGTCTGCACCACCCTGAGGGAATTTGGATTTGAAGCCCTGGAGTGCCACACTGCCGCTGCCCTGCGCCGCCTGTTGCTCTTGCGTGAGCCCGAGTTATGCATTGTCGATTTGGGCCTGCCGGACGCTGACGGCATGGATGTGGTGCGCGAGCTGCAGGCCCGCTATGCGTGCGGCGTGATGGTATTGACCGGGCGGGGCTACCTGAGTGACCGCGTGATGGGGCTGGAGCTGGGCGCAGATGACTATGTCGTCAAACCCTTTGAGCCGCGTGAACTGGTTGCCCGGGTGCGCAGCATTCTGCGCCGCCGCGCTGACACCCGCAGCACGCCCACCCCCACACGCTCTCAACGTGCGGACTTTGGCGGCTGGCGGTTCCTGGCCGACTCGAACCTGCTCACGTCTCCGAGCGGACAGGAGTGGACGCTGAGCGCAGGTGAGGCACGCATGTTGCTGCTGTTCTTGCAGCGCCCCAACCGCATCCTGGACCGCGAGCAACTGTGCGGTGACCGCGACCTCTCGGCACTGGACCGGGGGGTGGATGTGCGGGTGTCGCGTTTGCGGCGCAAACTCGAATCCGACCCTCAGAGCCCCAAAACCATTCGCACAGTCTATGGGGCAGGGTATTTGCTGGCCGCAGAGGTCAAATGGCTCTGATTTAACCCAAATTTAAGCCTGATCGGCCTCCAGCCGGCGGTTTATATGCCTCAGTAGCTATTATTTTTGCAGAGTAAACATCGGAATGTCTTTTTCCGCCGCCAGCTGGTCCAGCGCCTCACGCGTCATGCTCAGCAGGTAGGCTGCCAAGGCCTGGTGTGTGGGTGGCGACATCATGCTTAGAACATTGACATAAGCAATGCCAGCGGCAGCACACAGCGATTTGGCAAAGTGCGGCTCCAGTGCTGCCACCGCCACCCGTCCATCGTGACACGGGTAGACGCGGTAACCGGCATGCCCGCCCCCCACGGCAGCACCGGGTTGTGTCAAGCCCCAATAGCGCGGCAGGGCCAAGTAAGCCGCAGACTCAGACAAGGCCACCTCCTGGTGGCTGCCTTTGCCAGTTTTGAGCTGTACCAAAACAGCTTTGAGAACCGCTTCTGAAGCCATCAGCGAGCCGCCCATGTCCGCGTACAAGGTGGGGGGCAAGTCAATACCGTTGACCAAACCATGTTCGGCGAGATAGGTCAGGTCATGCCCGGGCTCCTCGGCACGTGCGCCAGGCGCACCCACAATCGCCACTTGTGACAGTGCAGGGTAGAGCTTGCGTAGCGCCTTCCACTCCAGCCCCAGCTTGCGCAGGGCAGACGGGCGAAAGGAAGTGAGCAGCACATCGGCCCGGGCCAACTCCCGGTGCAAAGTTTTTTGGCCTGCGTCAGTCTTGAGGTCTGCAACCACGATCCGCACGCCTTGGTGCAGCTCCTTGTAGGCCGGCGGGTTGTACAGACCCATGGGGTCACCCGAGGCGCCAGATGGAGCACCCGCTGGCGGGGGGGGCTCCAGCTTGACGCAGGTGGCCCCCATCTGGCGGCAGCGCATCAAGGCGGCCGGTCCGGGCAAGTTCAGGCTCAGGCTGAGTACACGCACGCCACGCAAGGCGCGCAGGGCAGGGGAGGCTTTTTCAGTGGCGTTCATGACCGCAATTAAAACAGATCGTTACCCGGTCAAGTGGCTGCCGGGATAGATGAATTAGGGTGTAATCGCCACCCTGCCATTGAAGACTCTGAAAGTGAAACGTGACCGATATGCAACTCCAACTGGGTTTTGACAGCTTTGACATGCCCCTGTCGGTCCAGCCCAAGACAAAACCCAAACCCAAAGCGCGCGCCAAGCCCCGCAGCTTGGGGTTGGCGCCCCAGGTGCCCGAACTCGACGCTCCCACCATGGCAGCTCGCCTGGAGCAAAACCCCGACTACCGCGTGTTGCGGCGTCTGGCACCAGCCCTCCATTTCGAGCGCACGGCGCAGGGTCCTGTTATGCGGGTCCTGATTCTTGACACCGAGACGACCGGGCTTGACCATGGGCAGGACAAGATCATTGAACTGGCCATGCTGCGTGTGGATGTCGACATCTCAACGGGTCTGCCGGTGGGTGAGGTCGTGGTTTTTGACGAACTCGAAGACCCCGGCCAGCCCATTTCCAAAGAGGTACAGGCGCTCACCGGCATCTCCAACGACATGGTGCAAGGCAAACACCTGGATGAGTCCCGCATTGCGGCTCTGCTGGACGGCGTGGACCTGGTGATTGCCCACAACGCAGCATTCGATCGACCGTTTTGCGAGGCTCGAATTCCCGCGTTTTCCAAGCTGGCGTGGGGCTGCTCTTTTGCCGACATCGACTGGAAGAACGAGGGCCATGGCTCCGCCAAGCTGGAATACCTGGCCTTGGATAAAGGCTGGTTTTATGACGCCCACCGCGCCGAGACCGACTGCCATGCCTTGCTCGCTGTGCTGTGCGAACCTTTGCCATCAAACCAGCAAAGCGGCCTGGCCAAAATCATCGCCAGCAGCCAGGGCCAGAGTTACCGTCTGCAAGCCACCCAAGCCCCTTTTGATGCCAAAGATGCACTCAAGTCACGCGCTTACCGCTGGAACGCTGACCAGCGAGTGTGGCAAACCCGGCTCGATAGCGAAGCGCAATTGGGTGCTGAGTGCACCTGGCTCAAAACGAACGTTTACGCTGGGCGAGTGGCACGGGTTCACATTGAAAAAATGGACGCCCTCGTCAAGCACTCCAAGCGCGCAGGGGAATTGTCACTCAGAGAGATTTGAAATAGTGGCGCGGTAGAATTCTGGCTATAGCAAGCCCGCTCTGGCTTGCAAGTCTCAGCACCTCCTGGGCATGTTGGGCCACAGGCCAAAAGGTTCACAAGAGGTGCCGAAGTACCCAAGGATTTAGATGAAACGTGTTGATGATTTCCGTCTGAAATTCGGAAAAAAAGAGATTGTCCCCATCATGGTGGGCGGCATGGGTGTCGATATTTCAACTGCTGAACTGGCCCTTGAAGCGGCGCGCTTGGGCGGCATCGGGCACATCTCCGATGCGATGGTGCCCGATGTCTCCGACCGCCGGTTTGACACCAGTTTTGTCAAGGACAAGACCCGTTTTTACAAAGCCAACATCGACAACTCTGACAAGTCCATCGTCAAATTCGACTTGGGCGTGCTGGCCGATGCCACCCGTCGCCATGTTGACGCGACCATGCAGGCCAAGCGCGGCGAAGGCCTGATCTTCGTCAATTGCATGGAGAAGCTGACCATGAACGCCCCGCGCGAAACACTGCAGGTGCGCATGGCGTCTGCACTGGATGCTGGCATTGACGGCATCACGCTCAGTGCGGGTTTGCATCTTGGCTCGTTTGGCTTGATTGCGGACCACCCCCGGTTCCGGGACGCCAAGCTCGGAATTATTGTGTCGTCGGTGCGGGCGCTGCAACTCTTCTTGCGCAAAAATGCACGGCTTGACCGGCGCCCTGATTACGTCATTGTTGAAGGCCCGCTGGCCGGTGGTCACCTGGGCTTTGGCCTGGATTGGGCCAAATATGACCTCGCCACCATCATTGCCGAGGTGCTTCTTTTCCTGAAAACCGAACAACTCGACATTCCAGTCGTGGCGGCTGGCGGCATCTTTACGGGCAGTGATGCCACGTCGTTTCTGGAGATGGGGGCGGCTGCGGTGCAGGTTGCCACGCGCTTTACGGTGGCCAATGAATGCGGCTTGCCCGCTGATGTCAAACAGGACTACTACCGCGCCAGTGAAGAAGACATTGTGGTCAACACCATCTCGCCCACCGGCTACCCCATGCGCATGCTAAAAAGTACGCCAGCCATTGGTTCGGGCATTCGGCCCAATTGCGAGGCCTACGGCTATTTGCTGGATGGCAACGGCGGTTGTGCCTACATCGACGCCTATAACCGCGAAGTGGCTTTGCACCCGAACACCAAGGTCATCTCGGTGATGGACAAAACCTGTCTGTGCACCCACATGCGCAACTTCAACTGCTGGACCTGCGGCAGCACCACTTACCGCCTCAAGGACACGACCAACCGCCTCCCGGACGGAACTTACCAAACGCTGAGCGCCGAACATATCTTCAAGGATTACCAGTTCAGCGTAGACAATCAGGTGGCCATGCCCGCCTGAGCTGGCAAGGCGTTTTTATAACCCGAGGAGCAACATGAATTTAAAAACAGTTTTGGCTGCTGCAGCCGCCATCTGGACATTGAGCGTCACCGCCCAAACCAGCTATCCGACCAAACCGATCAAGGCCATCGTGCCGTTTGCAGCAGGCAGCGCCACTGACCAGATTGGTCGTGCTTTCGCCGCCAAGATGTCGGAAACCCTCGGCCAAACCATCGTGGTTGAAAACAAGGCGGGCGTAAACGGCATGCTGGGTGCAGACGCCGTCGCCAAGTCGGCGCCTGACGGTTACACGATCCTGATTGGCACCAACAGCACCAATGCTGCCCTCAAAAGTCTGATGAAAAAGCTCCCCTATGACCAGGACACCGCCTTTGCGCCGGTGGGTTACATGGGTTCGGTGCCGCTCATCATGGCGGTGAATAACGACGTGCCGGCCAAAAATTTGCGTGAGCTGGTGGACTTGGCCAAAGCCAAGCCCGGTTTTGTGACCTTCGCCAGCGCAAGCACCTCGCAACTCGTGTCCACCGAGGTATTGGCCGGTATGGCTGGCATCCAGATGGTCAATGTGCCCTACAAGAGTGGCCCAGCCGCCATGACCGATCTCATTGGCGGCCAGGTGATGATGTTCACAGCTGACTTTGCCGTGACCTTACCCCAGGTCAAAGGCGGCAAGATTCGCGGTCTGGCGGTAACCTCGTCCAAGCGGTCCGCTGCCATTCCCGAGTTGCCCACAGTCAATGAAGCTTTGGGCCTCAAAGACTACGAGTTGATTGCTTATTTTGCGGTGTTCGCACCGGCAGGCACACCGCCTGAAATCGTCAACAAACTCAACAACGCCATCAACCTGGCGGCGCAAAGCAAGGATCTCCAGGACAAATTTGCTTCGGTGGGCTTCATGGTCGACCCCGGAACGCCAGAAGCATTGGCCAAGCGCAGCGTGCTGGAGGCCGCCAAGTGGGCCAAAGCCATCCGTGAAGCGAAGATCGAACCCCAATAAAGCGCCACCCCCTGCGCCGTTTTAGCGCAGATAGCCACGCGCCAGTTCACTCACATTGACGTGTGCCTTGAGCCTGGCGGCCAACAAGTAAAGACCACCCAGCTTGCGATGCAGAAACAGCACGTCGGCGGGTGGCACATGCCAGAATTCCC
>JAUXQA010000421.1 GCA_030683195.1 Rhodoferax sp.
CGGACAGATCACTAGAGGGTTTGAGCAGCGCACTTGCAGTTACCCCGCGCGAACGGGTGGCGTTGTTGTCGACGTTGTAGAGGCTATCCGACTGGAGCTGACTGACATCTATACGGACAGCCGCCGTGTCGGAAAGTTGAAAGTTGGCCCCCCCCGCGACTGTGCTGGTATTGAAGCTGCCGTAGCTGAACAACGCGTCAAATTCCTGGCCGTTGAAGGTCGGCTTGCGCGTGACTTTATTGATGACGCCGCCCAGCGCGCCCTCTCCGTAGAGCACGGAGGCGGGTCCCTTGATAACTTCGATACGGTCAAAGTGCCAGGTGTTGGTATCTCGCTGAACGACAGTGGATGTCGCAACCCGCACACCGTCTTGCAAGATCGACACGGCGTTACCGGAGAAACCCCGCATCATGACGGCGGCAGGGTTGCCAGGCACGTTTCCAGAGATAACGCCAGGGATACCGGCAAAGGCTTCGCGGGCCGTTCGCAAGCCCTTGAACTGGATCTCGCTTTGAGTGATGGTCTGAACCGTGGCGGGTGTTTCCCGGCCGGTCAGGTCGAGTCGACTGCCGGTACTGCTTTGCTCATTGAGTTGGAGTCTGTCTCTGGTGCCGGTGACGACGACGGCACGCAGTGAAGAGACATCCGCCTCCTGGGCGAAAGCAGGAGTGGCGAGCAAAAGCACAGCAACCGAGATGGTGGTCCGGGAATACTTCATGAAAAGTCCTCTTGGTAGGGAATAAATACGTTGCAAAAAATTGGATGGACACCAACGGCACAGCTTGGGCGTGCACATGAGCGCAGGTCTACACGCTACCCGCGTATGAGCGTGCTATGGAGGTGTCCAAAGGATCAATGGCCTGGGGCGAAGCGCCGAGGCCTGTAGGGCAGAGTTCACGCCGCGTGGCGTTCTGTCGATCAGGAAAGCAGCGGCGGTGCCCGTGGCTGTGCGCGCACCCACGCGTGCAGCGTGTCAGGGGCAAGCATGTAGGCTGGCGGAAATAGGTCCAGACCCCGAGGTGCCAGACGATGCAGTTTTAGCACAGGAGGGAGCCCAGAAACCGGCGGGTGAATAGAGCACCACGGGCAATGCTCAAGGAAGTTGGCCACTGGCAGCGTGTCACCTGATTCACCTGAATCGCTTACCACCCACTTGGCGCCCTGGGCAGTGCAAACCTCTGTCATTGATGAACTACTGACAGAGTTCACGCCATGCACAACCGAAGGCAAAAGCGCAGCCAGCAGGATGGCCAGTACGGCCATCCTGAGCGTGATTCGGCAATGAGTAACGAAGTGTCTCAAGCATTAAATTATAGGGGACCGCCCCGACCAATCGTCGCTGACACGAAGGGGGGCCCAAGCTAGCTTGCAACGCAGAAACGTGCATTGCCGGGGAGGCAGGGGCCTTGGGCGTACGGGCCGCCTGGCTTGACCCCCTACCCCACAACCCGCCCATTCAGCGGATACGCCGGGTCGGTGTAACCCGGGGTGGACGGGTGGCCCGGGCTCACCAGGCTGTCGATCAGCGCTTCGTCCTCGGGCGTCACGGTGTAATCCAGCGCAGGCAGGTAATCTTGCCACTGCGTGAGGGTGCGCGGCCCGGCAATGACGGAGCTCACAATCGGGTTAGCCAGCACCCAGGCCGTAGCAAACTGGGCCAGGCTGACGCCTTTGGCGGCCACGTAGGTTTTAAGGTGCTGCGCAATCTGCAGGGACTCTTCCCGAAACTCGGTCTCGTTGAAACGCTTGTCACCCCGGCCAGCGCGGGTAGTGGGGTCCGGCGCCTGGCCCACTGAATACTTGCCGGTGAGCACGCCGCGCGCCACCGGGCTGTAGGGCGTGACCCCGATGCCGTAATAGGCACAGGCCGGCAGCACCTCCACCTCCGGCATGCGGTTCAAGAGGTTGTAGTAAGGCTGGCACACCACCGGGCCGGGCATGCCCAGTTGCGCCGCCAGACGTACCATCTCGGCGATGCGCCACCCCCGAAAGTTGGAGACACCCCAGGCGCGAATCTTGCCGGCGCGCAGCATCGCATCCAGCGCCCGCAAGGGCTCCTCCAGGTCCATGCCGTTGTAGTCGCGGTGCAAATACAAAATATCCACGTAGTCGGTTTTCAGGCGAGCCAGCGAGGCATCCACCTCCTGCAGCATCCAGCTGCGGGAGTAATGGCCCTGGTTCACCCGGTCCGACATGGGGTTGCCCAGCTTGGTGGCCAGCACCCATTCATGGCGCTGACCCAGGAGCAACTCCCCCACCATGCTCTCGGAGGCTCCCTTGGTGTACACGTCGGCGGTGTCGATGTAATTCACGCCGTGCGCGCGCGCATCGGCCACGATGTTGGCGGCCTCTGCGTGGGCGGTCTGGTCGCCAAACATCATGGTGCCCAGGCACAAGGCCGAGACTTGAAGGTTACTTTTGCCTAAACGACGGTACTGCATGAAGTGCCCCAATGGTGATAAAGCGGAAATGATAGACGGTCAACGGAGGCTCCGCCGCCAATTAAATCAATGGCGAAAAAGTCAATGGATACGCCGGATGGAGGCTTATTTTCATAAACTTTTTGTTCCACCGGGAAGCCACTGCATGGCCGTCGCAAAGCCTCGACGGGTGATGCCGGGCGCCAGCGGGTCAGCTGCCGGGCCTTGATCGATGACCGTGGCACTGACGGCTCTGGTGTCGTCCATGATGGCACGCAGGCCGCGCGCCAGATACGGGGAAGTAGCCCGGGCGGTCTTGATTTCAACAGCATGAAGATCAACACCCCGCTCCAGCAACAAATCAACCTCGGCCCCTCCCGCTGTACGCCAAAAATGCGCTACGCCATGCGGGTAAGCCAGGGCCTCGCGGCGCAACAAGTCCTCCAGCACAAAGGTCTCCCAACTCGCGCCCCGAATGGGGTGGCTGTCCAAGCCTTCCAGTGAATCGATATTGAGCAAGTGGTGCAACAGTCCAGTGTCGCGCAAGTAGAGCTTGGGCGCCTTCACCAGCCGTTTACCGACATTGCGAAAGTACGGAGGCAAACGGCGCAGCAAAAAACTCTGTTCCAGAATGTCAACGTAGCGCGCCACCGTCGGTTGCGACAGTCCCAATGCGGCGGCAAACTGGCTCAGATTGGCCAGACCACCCTGCGCGTGGGCCAGCATGGTGAGCAGCTTGCGCATCAAAATCGGTTCGACACTCACACCCAGGGCGGGCAAATCACGTTCAACATAGGTGCGCAAGTACGCCTCCCACCAATCCCGGAAGTGTCCACCCCGCCCGGCCGCACCCAATGCATCGGGGAAACCACCGGCCAGCCAGAGTTGCCGGTAATCCATGATGGGCGTGTCACCGGTTGCGGTCTCTTGCGCAGTCAAGGGTGACAGCTCCAGAATGCCGACCCGGCCTGCCAGACTCTCAGACACCTGCCTGACCAAGGCGGGCTGGGCGGACCCCAAAATCACAAACCGGCCCATGCGCTGGCGATCGGCGTCAATGGCACCGCGCAGCGCATCAAAAAGGATGGGTAGACGCTGTGCTTCATCCAAAATCAGGCCCGCCCCAGTACGGGCGTCAAGCTGAAAACGCGGATCTTCGGCAAACAGGGCGTGGGTCGCGGTGTCTTCCATATCCAGATATGAAAACGAGGGGAAGGTCTGCCGGGCCAACGTGGTTTTACCAACCTGGCGTGCTCCGAGTATCAGCACAGCGGGGAATTGCCTTGCAAGATGCAGGAGCCGTTCAACACAAAGACGGGTGTACATACCAAGTAAATTTAAATTAAATATTTAATATTACCCGATATCACCCCAACCCCCGAAGACAACAGCTCTATGAGCCCCATCGGTCATGACGGCAATGTTTAAATTAAATCAATAGCGCTTAAAGCAATAGATACGCCGGCCAGAGGTCAAAAACACTCAAATCAAGCCACTGGAGCGTACATATAGTCCCGCGTGAGCGGCTGCTGGGTCAGGGCGAGGTTGTCGGCCTTGCTGCACAGCACTTGATAGAGGTTCATCCAGCTGTTGGCGAAACCATAGGCACAGCCCGCCAGGTAAATCTGCCAAATGCGGTAGTGGCGCTCGCCCACCAACCCTTCGGCGGCGGTGCGATTCACCTCCAGCTTGTCGGACCAGGCCTCGCAGGTGCGGGCGTAGTGGCGCCGCAGCGACTCCACATCCAGCACCTCCAGCCCGGCACCGGCCATCTCCTTGAGCGCCAACGACACGTGGGGCAGCTCCCCTTGCGGGAACACGTAGCGGTCAATGAATTCGCCCGCGCCCATGCCAATCCAGCGGCTCTGCACATCGCTGGTGGTGATGCCGTGGTTCAGCACCAGGCCCTCATCTTTGAGCAGGCGGTGCACGGCGCCAAAGTACAGCGGCAGGTTCTTGAGCCCCACATGCTCGAACATGCCCACGCTGGCAATTTTGTCAAACGCGCCCGGCTCATTCAGGTCCCGATAGTCGCACAGCAGCACCCGGCACTGGTCTGCCAACCCGGCTTGCCTGATCTGCCGGGTCGCTGCTTCAAACTGGTTCTTTGACAGGGTGATGCCCGTGGCCACGGCCCCGTACTTTTGAGCCGCCCGCATCACCAGGGCCCCCCAGCCGCAGCCAATGTCCAGAAACTTTTCGCCTGGGGCGAGACGCAGCTTCGTCAGAATATGGTCCAGCTTACGGTTTTGGGCCGCCTCCAGCGTATCGTCATCCCGGCCAAAGTAAGCACACGAATAGACCAGGTTCTCGTCCAGAAACAGTGCATAAAAATCGTTGGACACATCGTAGTGGTACTGGACGGCCTCGCGGTCGCGGTCCCGGCTGTGCTGGCGTGCCCAGTGCAGGGCCGAGGGCATCCGCGCGGTCACACTCCGCGCCAATGCCTGCGCCACATGAAACACATTGCGCGCTGTCCCCTCCACCCGGATGTGCCCCTCCACAAAGGCCCTGCCCAACGAGTCCAGACTGGGCGAAATAAAGTATCTCAGAGCTGCTGAATCAGGGATGGTGACCACCACATTGGGCTCGCTGCAAAAGTCAAATTTTTGACCGTTCCACAACTGGATACGCAGTGGCACAGCCACCCGGGACCGAATCCGCTCCAGGGTTTTCAAAACCCGATTTTCAAAAAACATGCGCTACCTCCGCAAGCCACAGCGCAGCGTGAATCACCGACTTGTGACATGGGTCCCATCGTCAAACCAGTGACGGCCAGACCGGTTGCGTTTTGTCAAGCAGGCGCTGCCGGGCGGCATTTACGCTTTGCCCAACGTGCGAGCAGCGCACAGAAAAGCAACCAAAACAGTCCACCTCAAGGAGCCCAATGCAATACCGTGACACCCGAGCGTGGATGATGTCTGAGGCCATCGAGCTACTCCAAAGCGCAGACCGGCTGCAGCGCCAGTTCTTCCAGATTGGCCCGCCCAGCGAGTCCCCTACGTGGGAGCCGCCGGTGGACATGTTTGTGAACGACCGTGAACTGGGCCTGCTCATCGCCCTGCCCGGCGTGCCGGCCGACCGTTTTGAGATCACTCTGGAGGAGCAAGCCATTGTGGTATTTGGCGAGCGCTCGTTTGGTGCTCCGGCAGGGCCGGGTGCGGTGTTGCGGCTGGAGATTCCATACGGTCGCTTTGAGCGCCGCATTTTGTTGCCGTTTGGCAGCTTTCGCCTGAGCGACATGCTGCTGGAAAACGGCTGCCTCAAAATCACTTTAGAGCGACTGAAATGAACCCCTTGAAAGTCCTCAAAGACGCGTTGTCCCCACCTCAACCGGGCCAGGACACGCCGGCGCCTAACCCGGATGCACGGGATGCCCTGCCCCCGTTGCCTGATGACGCCCTGGTGATCATTCCGGTGCGCAACATGGTGTTGTTCCCCGGCATGATCGTGCCCATTGCCATTGGCCGGGAGACCTCGATTGCGGCTGCGCAATACGCCATTCAATCGGAGCGGCCCATCGGCATCGTGCTGCAAAACAACCCGGAAGTCGATGCGCCCGGGCCTGAAGACCTGGCCACGATGGGCACAGTCGCCTCCATCCTGCGCATGGTTACCACGCCCGACGGTACGCACCACATCGTGTGTCAAGGGCAGCAGCGTTTCTCGGTGCTGGGTTATGTGGAGGGCTATGGATTTACCGTGGCGCGCATTGAGCGCGTGCCCGAGCCAGCCGGCCAGGGAGACTCCCAGATTGAAGCGCGCTTCATGCGCCTGAAGGAGCGCGCCGTAGAGGTGCTGCAACTGCTGCCGCAAGTGCCCCAGGAGATGGTGCATGCGGTGCAGGGCGTGGAGGCTCCCGGCATGCTGGCCGACCTGGTGGCGGGCTACATCGATATCAAGGCCTCGGAAAAACAGGAGGTTCTGCAAGAGGTTAATTTGCACCAGCGGCTGGACCGTGTGCTGGACCTGCTGGTGCACCGCATTGAGGTTTTGAACCTCTCGCGCGACATTGACAAACGCACCAAGGCCAGCCTGGGCCAGCGTGAGCGCGAGTATTTGCTGCGCGAGCAAATGAAGGCCATCCAGAAAGAACTTGGCGATGACAGCGGTGGCCAGGCCGCCGAAATGGATGAGCTGCGCACACTCATCGCCGATGCCCAGATGCCCGAAGAGGTGGCCAAGCAAGCGAACAAGGAACTGCGACGGCTGGAGCGCATGTCCGACAGTTCATCCGAATACTCCATGGTGCGCACCTACCTCGACTGGCTCACCGAGCTGCCCTGGAAAACCCCCGACCCCGACGCCATAGATGTGGCGCAGGCTCGGCGCATGCTGGACGCCGACCACTTCGGGCTGGAGAAGGTCAAAAAGCGCATTCTCGAGTTTTTGGCTGTGCGCAAACTCAAGCCGACCGGGCATGGGCCCATTTTGTGTTTGGTGGGGCCACCGGGCGTGGGCAAGACCTCGCTAGGGCAATCAATTGCCAAGGCGCTGGGGCGCAAGTTTGTGCGCGTCTCATTGGGCGGTGTGCACGACGAAGCGGAGATTCGCGGCCACCGGAGAACCTACATTGGGGCCCTGCCCGGCAACATCATCCAGGCCCTCAAAAAGGCAGGCACGCGGGGCTGCGTGATGATGCTTGATGAGATTGACAAGCTGGGAACCGGCGTGCACGGCGACCCGTCTTCAGCCCTGCTGGAGGTGCTGGACCCCGAACAAAACAACACCTTCCGGGACAACTACCTGGCCGTTCCCTACGACCTGTCTCAAGTGCTCTTCATTGCCACGGCCAACCTGCTGGACCCGGTGGCGGGGCCCTTGCGTGACCGCATGGAAGTGCTGCACCTGGCCGGCTACACCCAGGAAGAAAAAGCCGAGATTGCCCGGCGCTACCTGGTGGCGCGCCAGCTCGATGAGTGTGGCCTGACGCCTGAGCAACTCGACATCACCGATGGGGCTATCACCTCCCTCATCCGCGATTACACCCGCGAAGCTGGCGTGCGCAACCTGGAGCGCCAGATTGGTGCCGTGTGCCGCCGCGTGGCGGTTCGCATTGCTGAAGGGCAGGCCGAGTCGGCCCGGGTAGACGCGCCGGATGTGGTGGAGATTTTGGGGCCGGCCAAGTTTGAGAATGAAGTAGCCCTGCGCGCTGGCATGCCAGGAGTGGCCACCGGCCTGGCCTGGACGCCGGTGGGCGGCGACATTCTGTTCATTGAAGCCAGCCGCACCGCCGGCAGCGGCCGCCTGATTCTCACCGGGCAGCTGGGCGACGTGATGAAAGAGTCCGCGCAGGCGGCGCTCACCCTGGTGAAATCACGGGCCGCCGACTATCAACTGGAGCCGGCCGTGTTCGAAAAAACCGATGTCCACATTCATGTGCCCGCAGGTGCCATCCCCAAAGACGGGCCCAGTGCGGGTGTAGCCATGTTCATTGCCCTGGCGTCCTTGTTTTCCAACCGCCCGGTGCGCAGCGATGTGGCTATGACCGGCGAGATCAGCTTGCGCGGGCTGGTCTTGCCAATTGGCGGCGTCAAGGAAAAGGTGTTGGCTGCACTAGCG
>JAUXQA010000424.1 GCA_030683195.1 Rhodoferax sp.
GGAGTTTTCATGAGCAACAACACCCACATGGTCAAAGATAAAGTTGTCGTGGTGACCGGCGCCGGCGGCGGCATTGGCCGCGACATCGCTCTGGCCATGGCGCGCGAAGGCGCCAAAGTGGTGGTCAATGACATTGGCGCGTCGGTGTCCGGCGAAGGCAATGACGCTGGCCCCGCGCAGGCCGTGGTCAACGAAATCAAGGCAATGGGTGGCGAGGCCGTGGCCAACACCGACAGCGTGTCCGAAGCCGCCAGCGCCGGGCGCATCATCCAGACCGCGATCGACGCCTTTGGCCGCATTGATGTGGTGGTCAACAACGCCGGCATCTTGCGCGACCGTTTCTTCCACAAGATGAGCGTGGACGAGTGGGACGCGGTCATCAAGGTGCATCTGTATGGCGCCTTCCATGTCAGCCGGGCTGCGGCGCCGCATTTCAAGGAGCAAGGCTCGGGCAACTACATCCACATGACCTCCACTTCGGGGCTGATTGGCAACTTTGGCCAGGCCAACTACGCGGCGGCCAAGCTGGGCGTGGCGGCGCTGTCAAAGGCGATTGCCGTGGACATGGAGAAATTCAATGTGCGCTCCAACTGCATTGCGCCATTTGCCTGGAGTCGGATGATTGGCTCCATCCCCACCGACACGCCCGAAGAGCAGGCGCGGGTGGACCGCATCAAGCAGATGACCCCGGCCAAGATTGCCCCGCTGGTGGTGTGCCTGGCCAGCGACGAGTCCAGCTACGCCAACGGCCAGATTTTTGCGGTGCGAAATAACGAGATTTTCCTTATCAGCCAGCCGCGCCCGATTCGCTCGGTGCACCGCAGCGAAGGCTGGACGCCCTCCACCGTCGCCAGCCATGCCTTGCCGGCCCTTAAAGCCATGTTTTATCCGCTGGACCGTTCCGGCGATGTGTTCACCTGGGACCCGGAGTAAGGAGCCAAACCATGAGCGATACCTCAGCCACCAACGGCATCCAGGCCCGTTACCAGGCCGAACTGGACCGGGGCAAGTTCCTGATCCAGCAGTGCAACAGTTGCGCCAGGCACATCTATTTTCCACGTGAGATCTGCCCGCATTGCGGCAGCGACCAACTCGCCTTGGTCGCGCCCAGCGGTCTGGGCACCGTGCATGCGGTGACCACCGTGCGCCGTAAGGCGGACCTGGGCGGCGACTACAACGTTTCCCTCATCGACCTGGACGAAGGCGTGCGCCTGATGAGCCGCGTGGACAACCGCGCCCCCCTGGATGTGAAGATCGACCAGCGCGTGAAAGCGCGCGTGCACATGACCCCTGCCGGCGCGCTGGTGGTGTTTGATGTGGTGGAAGGCGGTGCCGCATGAGCGCCCACTTGAATGCCCTGCGCGGCAGCGCCGCGATTGCCGGGGTGGGGACCTTCGGGTGTGGCGAGGCCCCTGGCTTCACCGACATGGAGTTGCTGGTGCGCTCGGCCCGCGCCGCCGTGGCCGATGCCGGCCTGAAGATGAGCGACATTGACGGCCTGTGCACCGCCAGCGTAGCCGCCACCATGTGGACCATGCCGGTGATTGAGCACCTCGGCATCAACCCGCGTTACATCGACGGCACTATGCTGGGCGGCTCCAGCTTCATCGCGCACCTGCTGCCCGCCATGCACGCGCTGCAGTCGGGCCAGTGCAATGCGGTGCTGGTGTGTTACGGCAGTGCGCAGCGCTCAGGGGCGTTCAGCCGCGCCGAGATTGCGCGGGCCCGCAAGTTCCTGGACCCGCAGCCGTTTGAGACGCCCTACGAGCCCATGTCGCCGCCCTCGGCTTATGCGCTGGCGGCTTCGCGCCACATGCACCAGTTCGGCACCACCCGGCGTGACCTGGCCGAGGTGGCGGTGGCAGCCCGGGGCTGGGCACAGCTCAACCCGGATGCCTTCATGCGCGACCCGCTGAGCATTGACGACGTGCTGGGCGCCCGCATGGTGTCGGACCCGCTCTCGGTGCGTGACTGTTGCCTGGTGACCGACGGCGGTGGCGCCTACGTGCTGGTGCGCGCCGACCGGGCGCGGGACCTGCCGAAGAAACCCATTTATGTGCTGGGCAACGCCACCGCCGTGTGGAACCGGCAGATTTCCAGCATGCCTGACCTCACCGTGACCGCTGCCAGCCAGTCCGGCCGCGAGGCCTACGCGATGGCGGGCCTGCAGGCCAAAGACATCGACGTGGTGCAGCTGTATGACGCCTTCACCATCAACACTATTCTGTTTCTGGAAGACCTGGGTTTCTGCAAAAAAGGCGAGGGTGGTGCGTTTGTGCAAAACGGCGGCATCGCGCCGGGCGGGCATTTGCCGGTCAACACCAACGGGGGTGGCTTGTCGTGTGTGCACCCGGGCATGTACGGCATCTTTGCCCTGATCGAGGCGGTGCGTCAGTTACGCGGTGAGGGCGGTGCACGTCAGGTGGCAGGCGCCACCACGGCGCTGGCCCACGGCAACGGCGGCACGCTGTCCAGCCAGTCTACGGCCGTGCTGGGCACCGCAGATGCCTTGTGATAATTGCTATTAAATAAATAGCTACTCAGGCAATTAAAACGACGGCTAGAGGCCAATTTAGCTTAAAAAATCCTTAAAAGGACCCTGATCCATGATTCGCGACTCTGAAACGCTCAATGTTCTGCTCGACACTGTCAACCGCTTCGTGCGGGAGCGGCTGGTGCCGGTGGAGGCCCAGGTGGCCGAGACGGATGAAATTCCGCAAGACATTGTGGACGACATGAAGCAAATGGGCCTGTTTGGCCTGACCGTGCCCGAGCAATATGGCGGCCTGGACCTGACCATGGAAGAGGAGGTGATGGTCATGCTCGCCATGGGCCAGACCTCCCCGTGCTTTCGCTCCCTGTTCGGCACCACGGTGGGCATTGGTTCCTTGGGCATCCTGTTTGACGGTACCGAGGACCAAAAGGCCAAGTACCTGCCCAAGCTGGCCACCGGTGAGTTGATTGCCTCGTTTGCGCTGACCGAGCCGGGTGCCGGGTCGGACGCGGCTTCGCTCACCACCACCGCGATTCTGGACGGGGACCACTACGTGGTGAACGGCACCAAGCGTTACATCACCAACTCGCCCCACGCCGGCATCTTTACTCTGATGGCGCGCACCAACCCGGCCGACAAGGGCGCCAGCGGCGTGTCGGCTTTCATTGTGGAAGCCACCACGCCCGGCATCACCATCGGCAAGGTGGACAAGAAAATGGGCCAGCGCGGCGCCCACACGGCCGATGTGATTTTCGAGAACTGCCGCGTGCCGGTGAGCCAGCTCATGGGCGGCAAAGAAGGGCAGGGCTTCAAAACCGCCATGAAGGTGCTGGAGAAAGGCCGCATCCACATTGCTGCCATTTGTGTGGGCGTGGCCGAGCGCATGTTGCGCGACGCGCTGAACTACGCCATTGACCGCAAGCAGTTTGGGCAGCCCATTGCCGAGTTTCAGCTGGTGCAAGCCATGCTGGCCGACAGCCAGGCGGAGCTGTATGCCGCCCGCTGCATGGTGATTGACGCCGCGCGCAAGCGCGACGAGGGCCTGAATGTGGCCACCGAGGCGTCGTGCTGCAAGCTGTTTGCCTCCGAGATGTGTGGCCGTGTGGCTGACCGTGCAGTGCAGATTTTTGGTGGAGCCGGTTACCTGAGCGAGTACGGCATTGAGCGGTTTTACCGCGACGTGCGCCTGTTCCGCCTGTACGAGGGCACCAGCCAGATCCAGCAGATTGTGATTGCCCGCAACATGGTGCGCGAAGCCAAGCGCTGAGCCTGCTGCCCATTTTTTTCACCACCCAAAGAGGAGACATCATGAAAAATACCCTGACCCGCCGAACCGTTCTCACCGCTGCCGCCCTGGCCGCCACCCTGGCCGCTGGCCCGGCTCTGGCGCAGGCCAGCTTTCCCGGCAGCCAGCCGATCAAGCTCATCGTGCCTTACCCCGCAGGTGGCGCCACCGACATCCTGGCGCGCATGATGGCGCAGAAGCTGGGCGAGGCTTGGTCCGCCAATATTCTGGTGGAGAACAAGCCGGGCGCCGGCGGCACCATTGGCAACAACTTTGTCGCCAAGGCCGCACCGGACGGCAATACAGTGCTGCTGGCCATCACCGCCATCATCCAGCAGCCGTCCCTCATGACGCTGCCTTATGACCCGCTCAAGGACTTCGCGCCCATCACCCAGGTGGCCAAAAGCCCCAGCATGTTTGCCGTACCCTTGAATTCACCGGCCAGCAACCTCAAGGACTTCGTGGCGCAGGTCAAGGCCAGCCCGGGTAAATTCAACTTTGGCAGTTACGGTGCTGGCACGTCGTCGCACATTCAGGGCTCCCTCCTGAACATGCAGGCCGGGCTGGACATGGTGCATGTGCCGTTTCAGGGGGCGGCCCCCTTGGTCACCAACATGATCGGAGGGCAATTGACCTCCGCCTTTATTGACAGTGCATCGGCCCGGGCGCACCTCAAGTCCCTCAAGCCATTGGCGGTGACTGGCACCCAGCGCATGCCGGCCTTGCCCGATGTGCCCACCTTCAAGGAGTTGGGCTATCACTCGTTTGATCCGATTGGCTGGTTTGCCATGTTTTTACCTGCCAGCACGCCTGCCGCCATCGTGAGCAAATACAACGAAGAAGCCAATCGCATCCTGCGCCAGCCCGATGTGATTGCCAAAATTGAAGGCCTGGGCCTGTGGGTCGGTGGTGGCAAGCCCGAAGAGCTGGCGCAAATCGTCAAGGATGACGCAGCGGTTTACGCCAGGATCATCAAGGACGCTGACATCAAACTCAACAAATGAGCCCGATCGCCATCGCCAGACGCGCTCTGTCTGAGACTCCCGCCATGAAAACCCGCGTCACCGAGTTGCTTGGCATTCGCTTTCCCATATTGCAGGGCGGCATGCAGTGGGTCGGCAAGGCGGAGCTGGTGGCGGCCGTCTCCAATGCCGGTGGCCTGGGCATGGTGACGGCACTCACACAGCCCACGCCTGAGTTGCTGGCGCGGGAGATTGAGCGCACGCGGGGCCTCACCGATCAGCCTTTTGGAGTCAACCTCACCATCTTGCCCAGCATCAAACCCCCGCCCTACGGCGAGTACCTTGATGCCATCATTCAGGGCGGTATCCGGATCGTGGAGACCGCAGGCAACAGCCCCAAGGACTTCATTGCCCGCATGAAGGCGCATGGCATCACCATCGTGCACAAGTGCACCACGGTACGCCACGCGCTGTCGGCCGAGCGCAACGGGGTGGATATTGTGAGCATCGACGGTTTTGAGTGCGCCGGCCACCCGGGCGAGGACGATGTGTCCGGGCTGGTGCTGATTCCGCTGGCGGTGCGCGCCCTGAAGATTCCCGTGGTGGCCTCCGGCGGCATTGCCGACGGGCGGGGCCTGGCGGCCGCATTCGCGCTGGGTGCCGAGGGCATCAACATGGGCACGCGCTTCTTTGCCACACAAGAGGCGCCCGTGCACGACAACATCAAGCAGGCGCTGGTGGCAGCCTCTGAGCGGGACACGCGCCTGATGTTTCGCACGCTCAACAACACCACGCGTGCGCTGCGCAATGCTGTGTCGGACGAAGTCGTGGCCACCGAGCGCCGCTCGGGCGGCTGCACGTTTGAGGACATTCGCCACCTGGTCGCCGGTGCGCGCGGGCGCGACGCCTTGCTGTCTGGAGACACCCAGGGCGGCGTGATTGCCGCAGGGCAGGTGGTGGGGCTGATTGACGATATTCCCACCTGTGCCGAGCTGATCGAACGCATGGTGGCAGAGTGCCGTACCCAACTGCGCACCACCGGCCGCTGGGCCGGTATTTGATTGAGTCCACTTACTTCTATTTCAACGAGATCGTCATGGATACACAAATTAACCCGCCCCCGGTGGATACCTCGAATTTATTCAACCAGGTGGGTTTCAACCGGCTGCTGGACCTCAGGCGCGAGTTTGCCGAAGGCGGCGTGGCGCGCCTGGTGCTGCAAGCCCGGCCCGAACTCACCAACAACCACCTGGCGGTGCATGGCGGTGTGGTCATGACCATGCTGGATGGCGCGATGTCGAGCGCGGCGCTGTCCAAGTCTGGCTTCACGCGGGCGGTTGTCACCATCGATATGTCCACCAGCTTCATCAAGCCGGCCAAGGGTCGGCTGGTGGCGCATGGCGTGGCGGTGGGTGGAGGCAAGTCAATTTGCTTTTGCGAGGCCCGCATTGAAGACGAAGACGGTGATCTGGTTGCCCGTGCGCTGGGCACTTTCAAGTACGTGAATCCGTAGCCACCCGGGCGACGCACCGCTCTTGGCCCATTATTTTTACAACAGGAGACAAACATGAACCCATCAGACCTCTCAAAAAATACAACCCGGCGCACGGCCGTCAGCATTGTCATGGGCTTGCTGGCTCTGGCACCACTGGCCAGCCTGGCTCAGGCGCAGGCGCCGGCGTCATCCGGCCAAGTGGTGAAGCTGGTGGTGGGTTACGCGGCGGGCGGTCCGGTGGATGCGGCGGCGCGGCTGTTTGCCCCTGCCTTGGCGCGGGAACTGGGCCAGCCGGTGGTGGTGGACAACCGGCCTGGCGCGGGCGGCGCCATGGGCGGGGACTCGGTGGCCAAGGCCGTGCCCAACGGGCTGCTGTTCTTCTTTGCGGCCAGCCCCACCATCACCATCAGCCCGCACATTCTCAAGTCCATGCCATTTGATCCGGCCAAAGACCTGACGGCAGTTGCGCCGATTTTGAGTTACTACAACGTGCTGGTGGCCAACAAGGCCCAGCCCTTCAAGACCGTGCCGGAGCTGGTGGCCCACGCCAAAGCCAACCCAGGCAAGGTGGCCTACGGCTCGGCAGGCATGGGCGCGTCCAACCACCTCAGTGGCGAGCTGTTTGCCCTGCGCACCGGCACGCAGCTGGTGCATGTGCCTTACAAGGGCAACGCGCCTGCCATGACCGATGTGATTGGTGGCCAGATCAGCATGATGTTTGACATCATCGGCAGCGCCCGCAACTACATTGCGTCGGGGCGAGTGCAGCCTGTGGCGGTGACCTCGCGTGATCGCAATCCCTCCCTGCCCGGCGTGCCCACCATGCGCGAGGCCGGCATTGCTGACTACGAAGTGGGTGGCTGGTATGGCTTGTACGGCCCGGCCAAGTTGCCTGCAGATATTGTGGCCCGCGTCAGTGAGGCCACCCAAAGGGCACTGGCTCACGACGACCTGAAAAACAAGCTGGTTGAGCAAGGTTATGAACTTTGGACTGGCACACCCCAGATGCTGTCCGAGCGTGCCGCGCGCGAGCTGGCCCTGTGGGCCACGGTGACCAAAGGCATCGAAGTTCAATGACTTCCATGATGCACACCCGCATTCACGAGCTGTTTGATGAGCGGGTAGCCAGTGCGCCGGAGCAGGTTTTTCTCTACCTTCCTGAAGGCACACTCTCCCTGGCCGACCTGGACGCCTGTGTGACCCTGCTGGCACAAGAGCTTCTTGCGGATGGTGTGCTGCCTGGCGACCGGGTGCTGACCGTGGCAGAGAACTGTCCTGAGCATGTGGCCCTGATCCTGGCCTGCAGCCGCGTGGGCGCCTGGTCGTGTGGCGTGAATGCCCGCATGTCGCGCGGCGAAGTGAGTGCCTTCAACGCCAAGGCCGACCCGCGTGTGGTGTATTTCACCAGCGGCGTGTCCTTTGCGGCGCGCCAGCACGGTGTGGACGCTGGCGCCATGCCCTCGGTGTTGCCGGGGCTGCAGCGCAGTGCGCCTCGGCCCCAGGCGGTGGCCGAGCAGGGTGAGTTGGCGGCGCGGGTGGCCGCCGTCATCTTTACCTCGGGCACCACCGGTGCGCCCAAGGGGGTGCTGGTCAGCCACGCGGGCCTTCTGCAGTTTGCCCGTGTGTCGGCGCAGTCGCGTGAGTTGGGTCCGCAAGACCGGTCATATGCTTACCTGCCCATGACACACATCTTCGGGTTGGGTACCGTCCTCATGGCCTCTTTGTATGCCGGAGCGGGGTTGGTGATGCGCAGTAGCTTTGATCCGGCCGATGTATTTGAGGCGCTGGCGAATCAGGGCGTGTCCACGTTGCAAGGCCCGCCCACCATGTTCAACCGGTTGCTGGGCTGGTTGGACCAGCAAGGCGTGGCCCAGCCGTCAGCACCCGCCTTGCGCTATGTGTACACGGGGGCCGCCGCGCTGGACATGCGCCTCAAGCTAGCGGTTGAGCAGCGCTTGGGTCTGCCCTTGCACCACGGCTACGGTCTGTCTGAATATGCGGGTGCGCTGGCCGTGGGCTGCCTGGGTGTGCGGCGCGACGACACCTCGGCAGGTTATGTGGTGGAGGGCGGCGAGGTGCGCATCGTCAACCCGGAGGGCCAGGATCTGCCCTGTGGCGGGAAGGGCGAGATCTGGATGCGTGGCGTGGGCCTGATGCCGGGCTATTTCAGGGATGAGGCGGCCACTGCGCAGGTCATGCGCCCGGGGGGCTGGTATGCCAGCGGCGACCAGGGGTATCAGGCGGCGGATGGTGCTTTGTTTGTGGTGGGGCGCCTCAAAGAGATGATCATTCGCTCCGGCTTCAATGTGTACCCGGGCGAGGTGGAGGTGGTGCTGGCAGCGTTCCCTGGCGTGCAGCGCGCCGCTGTGGTGGGGCGCCCCGAATCAGATGGCAACGAGGAAATTCTGGCGTTCCTGGAGACCTCGGATCAGACGCCGCTTGACATGGAGGCTCTGCATGCCCATATCGCGGAAAACCTGGCGCCCTACAAGCGCCCGGCCCGGGTGGTGTGCGTGGGCGCATTTCCCATGACGCACAGCGGCAAGATCCTCAAGCGGCAGTTGCTGGCCGATCTGGCGCCAGCACCAGGTTGATGAACCGGAATGTGCCGATGGCGCGGGCCAGCACCGTGCCCTGCTCATCGATCACCGTTCCCTCGCAGTAACAAATAGAGCGCCCACCGCCCGAGCGCTTGCCCTCGATGGTCAGCGTGCCGCGACCGGGCTGCAAAAATGTCACATTGATGGACAGCGTCACCGCGCTGGACCGGAACCCCACGCTGGAGACTGCTGCACTGGCCATGGCCGTGTCCAGCAGCGCCATCAGCACGCCGCCGTGGGCGGCATCCAGCAGGTTGGTGAACTCCGGGCGCATCGGCATGCGCAGGTGCGCCAGGCCGTTTTCTGATGACTCGCGTGTCACACCCAGCAGTTTGAGGAAGGGTACGCGGTGAAACACATTGGCCAGATCAGTGGCCGCTTGGGGTGGTGTTTTCGTTTCCGCCGCCGTTGCAGTCGTCATGCTCATGCAACCTCGCGCTGGGCAGCGCAGCTCTTGCGCAGTTCACCCTTGAGAACTTTGCCGGCGGCAGACAGCGGCAGGGTCGGGCGAAACTCAATGCTCTTGGGGCACTTGTAGCCGCTCAAGTGGGTGCGGCAGTGCGCAATGAGCAGCCCTTCTTCCAAACTCACATCGGGGCGCAGAACCACCACGGCGTGGACGGTTTCCCCCCATTTCTCATGGGGGATGCCGATGACGGCGCTGGAGGCGACGCCCGGGTGACGTCCCAGCACTTCTTCCACCTCGGCGGGGTAGACGTTTTCACCGCCGCTGATGACCATGTCCTTGATGCGGTCCACCACGTACACATAGCCTTCGTCGTCCATGGTGCCGCCGTCACCCGTGTGCAGCCAGCCTCCGCGCATGGCGTGTTCTGTATCCTCGGGGCGGCCCCAGTAGCCCATCATCACCACGGGCCCTCGCACCAGAATCTCGCCACTCTGTCCGCGCGGCAGTTCCTGGCCGTTGTCATCGGCGATGCGGATTTCGGTGGAAAAACCAGCGCGCCCGGCGGAGCGGATGCGACCACTGGCGCGCTCCCCGGCACTGCGGCCAATGTGATGCACCGAGACCGACGCAGCGGTTTCCGTCATGCCGTAGGCATGGATGAATTCCACCCCCGGAAAGGCCTGAAATGCTCGCTCCAGCAGCGGTACCGTGATGGGCGCTGCACCCCACAAAATGCGTTGCAAGCTGCTCAGGTCGGTCTGTGCAAATGTGGGGGCCTCCAGCAGCATCTGCAGCATGCTGGGCACCACCACCACATCGGTGATGCGTTCGCTGGCCAGGATGCGCAGCACGGCTTCGGCGTTGAACGCCGGAAACGTCACGCAGGTGCCGCCCACCACCGTCTGGCCCAGCATGCGACCCAGACCCGCCACGTGAAAAAGGGGTGCGGTCAGCAGGGTGATGAAGTGGCCGGGGTTGGGTACCTCGGCCATGCGGCCCACCAGGGCAGCCCACAGATTGGCGTGCGACAGCATCACACCTTTAGGGAAGCCGGTGGTGCCGCCGGTGTACAGAATGGCGGCCAGTTCGCTGTTGTCACAGCGCACGTCGTCCACCGGCGTGGCTTGGTCGATCAGTGTCTCAAAGCTCAGTCCATACGCTGGCTCCATCTGGTTGCTCATGGCCACAGTGGTTTGCAGGGTTGGCACCTGTCCGGACAAACCCACGGTGAGGTGCGCCAGTGCGTCGTCAACGAACAGCACGCGCGCCCCGCAGTCTTGCAAGGCATAGGCCACTTCGCCAGCCGTCCAGCGGGTGTTGACCGGGTTGAGTACGCCGCCCAGCCACCAGACCGCCAGCGCGGTCTCCATGTAGCGGTCGCTGTTCAAGGCCAGAACGGCGACGCGGTCACCCCGGGCTACACCGAGCTGTCCGAGTGCGCCTGCCAGCCTGGAGACACGCGATGCCAGTTGGGAAAAGGTTTGACGCCGGAGACCGTCCACTGTGGCGGTCTTGTCGGGATGTCTCTGCAGTGAACGGTGCAGACCGGCGGTTAGATACATGGTGTCTCCTCAAAGCCCGAGAGTTGATTGGGGGTGTGTTTTGTGCCGTGATTTGACGCCTCACGATGGTCTGCAGCAATTGCAGATTGGATCAATCTGATTGGCCAAATGCGTCATGGGAGCCCTGGCTTTCAGACCTGAAATTTCCTGCCACTGCGATTGAGTTTTTCTGCAATTGCGTGAGTAGCGCTGTCTTTTTAAAGTGAGTCCGCCACCACCAAAACAAGGAGACATTCATGGCAAAGCTCAATTCCCCTCGCTCCCCCGGTCGCCGTACTTTCGGCCTTGGTCTGATGGCTGCCAGCGTGCTGGTAGCCGGAATCTCGTTGCCCGCTGCAGCCCAGACCTTCCCGACCAAACCGATCACATTGATCCTGCCGTTTCCGCCGGGTGGCTCGACCGATGCCATGGCGCGCACCTTGAGCCAAGTGGCCTCCGCCGACCTGGGGCAGCCGATCATCATCATGCACAAGCCCGGCGGCGGCGCTGTCACCGGCACGGCCAGCGTGACCGTGAACACGCCAGCAGATGGCTACACGCTGGCCCTGATGCACAACTCGGTGATTCGCCATCCGCTGTTGCAAAAGGTCAGCTGGGACCCGCTCGTTGATTTCACTTACGTGATCGGCCTGGTGAATCTGTCCACGTTGGTGGCTGTGCGCGCCGATGCGCCCTGGAAAACCATTCAGGAACTTCTGGCTGATGCCAAAGCCCGCCCGGGCGTCATCAGCTATGGCAACGTGGGGGCCGCAAGTGCCAACCGCATTGCGGGGCAGCAGTTGGCGCGCGCCGCCGGAGGTGAGTTCAACATGGTGCCCTACAAGGGCGGTGCCGATGCCATGACCTCGCTCCTGGGTGGGCATCTGGACGTGTATGGTGATCCCGGTGTGGGCCCGGTGGCCTTGTCGGGCAAGATCCGGGTGCTGGCCACCCTGACTGATCAGCGCCTCAAACGCTTTCCCAATGTGCCCACCGTCAAAGAGGTGGGCTATGACATGGCGGTCTACTCGCCCTTGGGTCTGGTCGGCCCCAAAGGCATGGACCCGGCCGTAGTGACCCGGTTGCAAAATGCGTTTCGCAAAGCGACATCCGACCCGGCCTACCTGAAGGTGTTGGATGATTACGATCTGCAGCCCCGTCTGATGTCGGCTGAGGAGTACCGACAGTACGCGGGTGAGCAGTTTGCCCGCGACAAGGTGTTGCTGTCCCAGTTGGGCTTCAAGCCGGAGTAAGCTGGGTGGTTAAATGGCCGCGGTAGTGCGACCATTTCTGGCTATCTAGTCAAAGTTCAAAGTTCAAGGGTCAATCAGCAGCACTGTGGCGGACGACTGACCGCCCCGCCCGTCAGTAATGGTGTATGTGAACGTATCCTGAAGAAACTGATTGGATGGGATGAACAGGATTTGCGATCCGACCACGCTGACGGTGCCGTTATTGCCCAGAGGCTGGGTGAGCGCGTAAATCGACAGCGGGTCGCCGTCAGGGTCGCGGTCATTGGACAGTACCGATAAAGTACTGGAGTAGATGCCACTCAATGTATAGGTGTCGTTAACTGCAATTGGCATTTGATTCGGCTGCGTCACGGTGACGGTCACGCTTGCGTTGGCACTGCCACCCTGGCGGTCGCGCACGATGTAGGTGAAATGGTCCTGGCCGCGAAAGTTCAGCGGCGCTACGTACACAACCTGCCCACCTTCCAGGCGCACTTGTCCGTAGGATGCTGCGCTGACCGATTCAAGGCTCATGACGTCACCGGCATCTGGGTCGCTGTCATTTGCCAGTACAGCAAGTACGGTGCGGCTTCCGCCGATCACGCTATATGCATCGGCCTGTGCCTGTGGGACCCGGTTGATCCAGGCACGGGTTGTATTCTCGGTCTGGCTTTGCTCCGTACTGCGGTAAACGTCCACCGTGCGCTTGTGCAGCGCCGGAGTTCGCAGTGCGCGGCGTAACCAAGCGGGCTCTTGCGCCACGTCTTCGCGCTCAAAGGTGACTGGCAGCACGTTGGCTGCGATGGTCTGTGCAGGAATCTGGATCGACTCTGTTTTCTCGGTCACGCTGAAAAACTCCAGGTCCACGCGCCGATTTCTTTCGCGGAATTCCGCCGTTGCCGGGTACTTGGGCTCGGATTCTCCGCGACCCTCAACGATGGCCACCTCGGTAGGGAACCCACCTGCGGCAACCAGGTAATCACGTACCGCCTCAGCACGCTTGATCGACAACAGATTGTTCTGCTTGTCCGAGCCCAGATCGCAGGTATGGCCCACGATGCGCACATTGCCCTCGCGCCCAGTGGATTTAAGCAGGGCCGCAATGCGGTCGAGTTCAGCGCGTGCCAGGCTGCTTAGGGTGGCACTGGATAAATCGAAAAAGGCGTCACCCGTCATGCTTGCTTTGGTTTTGACCAATCTTTGCTCGGTGCGGGCCGGAATGATGGTGGGCTCCAGCACCGGCGGTTGGCGCTCCACCATGCGAAAAATCCTTTCAGGCTGACTGCTGGCAGCGCCAAAGCTGTAGCGATAGGTCAACATGGCACGGTTGTCATTGCGCGTCAGGTCAGCATCACCCTGCTTGCGTAAGTGGTCGATTTGCAGCGCCACGCTATGGGGTGTACCGACAAAGAACTTCTCGGCGGCAATCGACAGAGTGCTTTGGCGCGCGGCGCTGCGACCCCACTCCAGGTCAAGACCCGCGGTGAGACGCAAGTTGCTGTCACTGTAATAGTGTCCTGCGCGCATGCCAACGCCGTGGTCGTATGCCCGCTCGAACACACGTGTTGTAGTGGTCCGGGTAACAGTGTCTACAAAAGGTCGGCCGTCTTGCGCACCGCTTAACTCGCTGACGTTGTTGGTAGTGTTTTGACCAATCAGCCGGCGGCCTGTCACGCCCTGGCTGACGTAAACATTGCCAAACCAGCGGGCATTCTCCAGTCCCGCACCCAGCGTAGCTTTGCGGTCATGGGTCTGGTTTTGGTCGAGTGCCAAAAAAAACTTGTGAACTGCATCGCCGGAGACCCGTTGGTAACTCAGTTGCGCCCCGCCAGCAGAGCGTGCCAGCCAGGCATCAGCGAGCCAGGAACTGTTCGCATCTTCATGCAGCACACCCAGCCATTCGGTCTGGAAGTTGGCGCCATTGGCCACCCCCAGTGACACCCGGTTGCTGCTGCCGATGAACTGCAGATTGCCCTCGGATTGCACCGGTACCTGCGCATGGAGTGGCAATGCCGCCCAAGAAGCAATAAGGGCAAGCAGCAGACGTGAAAAGGGAGGCCGGGGTAAGGATTGCGGCATGAGAATTTGCTCAAGTTGAAACAGTTGCCGACCGAGACTGACTCAGCCGGGAGGACCAAAAAAAATTCCTCACCAGTCAGTAACAGCGCTAGGCTTTTGTCGGTGGGAATCTTTTCGATGCTTAAAGAACTCAGTTTAGCAGTGCCCAAATTGGTGGCTGTTTCGCCGGCGCTTCGCGCAAGAAGTCTGCGCGATTGGACAGGATATGAACACCCCGCTTCGAATCAGGATTGAGGTAGGTAATGTCCGCGCAAGGTGTCAATCAATGAGCGGGCATAGGCCGGCAGTTTGTTCCGGTCACGCACCAGGATATGGCGCTCGCGCACGCTCCAGGGGTCGCTGAGTTCAATCAGGGCCAAGCCCATGCTCTCACGGTTGCGCCGTGCGGCGCTCTCCGGCACGATGCCCACCCCAACGCCCGCGCCGATCATGCGGCACATGGCATCGAAGCTGGAGAGCTGGATGCGCAGCTTGAGCGGGCGACCCAGTTTTTGGGTGGCCTGCGTTAGGAAGGTTTGTAGCGTGCTGCCTTGCTGCATGGCTACAGCGTCTTCATCCAGCGTGTCGGCAAAGGCAATTATTTTCTGACTGGCGAAGGGGTGCGCCTTGGCAGTTACCAGCATCAGTCGGTCGGTGCTGAAGTGGATGGTCTGCAGACCCAAGGTGTCCACCTGGCCCGCCACGATGCCGATGTCGGCCCGACCATCCAGTACGCCGCGCGCGATATCTGCGTTCGGTTTTTCCTGAAGATCCACGTTCACGCGTGGGTTGGCAGACAGGAAGCCCGGCAGAATTTCGGGAAGAAAATCCGTGACTGCCGTGGTGTTGGCAAAAACGCGCACATGGCCTCGCAAGCCGCCGCCGTACTCTTGTAGATCCATGCGCAAGTGGTCCACCTGGCGCAGAACGCCTCGGGCATGGTGCAAGAAGGCCTCGCCCGGCGGCGTCAGGCGCACGCCTCGGGCCTCCCGGTACAGCAGGGCCTGGCCTGATTGGGCCTCCAGTGATTTGATTCGGGTACTGGCGGCGGCCAGCGACAGGTGCTGGCGTTGGGCGG
>JAUXQA010000429.1 GCA_030683195.1 Rhodoferax sp.
ATGGCATCCAGACGGTTGCGGAACTCTGGCGTGAACAGACGCTTGATGTCCACCATTTCATCACCCGCTTCACGCGGGTTGGTGAAGCCAATCGTCGCCTTGTTCATGGTCTCGGCACCCGCATTGGTCGTCATGATGATGATGATGTTGCGGAAGTCTGCCTTACGGCCATTGTTGTCGGTCAAAGACCCATGGTCCATCACCTGCAACAGCACGTTGAAGATGTCCGGATGGGCTTTTTCAATTTCATCCAGCAGCAATACGGCATGTGGCTTCTTGGTCACGGCCTCGGTCAACAGGCCGCCTTGGTCAAAGCCCACATAACCCGGAGGCGCACCAATCAGCCGGCTCACGGCATGGCGCTCCATGTATTCGCTCATGTCAAAGCGGATCAGGTCAATGCCCATGATGTAGGCGAGCTGCTTGGCAGCCTCAGTCTTGCCCACACCGGTAGGGCCACTGAACAGGAAAGAACCAATCGGCTTGTCGCCCTTACCCAGCCCCGAACGCGCCATCTTGACCGCGGAGGCCAAGATATCCAACGCCTTGTCCTGGCCGAACACCACACTCTTCAAGTCACGTTCCAGCGTCTTGAGTTTGCTGCGGTCATCGTTGGACACATTGGCCGGAGGAATACGTGCGATCTTCGCCACGATTTCTTCGACCTCGGTCTTGCTGATGGTCTTCTTACGTTTGCTGGGCGCCAGAATGCGCTGCGCAGCGCCCGCCTCGTCAATCACGTCAATCGCCTTGTCAGGCAAGTGGCGGTCGTTGATGTACTTGGCGCTCAACTCGGCTGCAGCCTGCAGCGCAGCCAAGGCGTATTTGACGTTGTGGTGCTCTTCGAAACGGGACTTGAGCCCCTTGAGAATTTCCACGGTCTGGTCGATGGTGGGCTCCACCACATCCACCTTTTGAAAGCGGCGGGACAGCGCGGCATCTTTCTCGAAGATGCCTCGGTACTCGGTGAACGTTGTGGCACCAATACACTTGAGCTGACCCGAACTCAGGCTGGGCTTGAGCAAATTGGAAGCGTCCAGCGTACCGCCCGATGCGGCACCCGCACCAATCAAGGTGTGGATTTCGTCAATGAACAGCACCGCATTGGGC
>JAUXQA010000430.1 GCA_030683195.1 Rhodoferax sp.
AGAGTTGGGGGTAAAACCGCACCGCATGTCCCGGTGGCTTATGCAGGGCCATGAATTCGACATCACTGTGCCGAATCCGTTGGCGAAAGTCCGATATGTCGGTTAGCGCCAAAACGGCATGACGATAAGTCTGCGCAGGCATGTGATTGATGAGGTTGACGATGCCGTTCTCCAGCCCGCCCACATCAAAGCGATACACCACGTGAAGGACAAGGGGGCGTTGGTCAGTGCGCATAGACGACTCCAGGCAATCTTCAGGTTGACGCTACAGACGCCAGAGCTTGTAACCGGCCCCTTCAATGGCTGCGCGATTGAAGGCTGACTTGACGTCAATAAAGACACCGCCTTTCACCAGCTTCCTGCTAAAATCATCCATCGACAGTTCAGCAAATTCCTTGTGAGCAACAGCCGCCACGAGGGCGTCGGCCCGCGGCAGATCGGCCCAGGACAAGAGCGGTACGCCATATTCGCGGATAGCCTCCTGCGACTCCGCCTGGGGATCGGTCACATGCACCTCAATGCCGTACGACTTGAGCTCATTGATGATGTCAATGACCTTGGAGTTGCGCAGATCTCCACAGTTCTCCTTGAACGTCAATCCCAAAATATTGACTTTGGCACCTTTGATGTAGCTACCGCTGGCGATCATGTGCTTGATGGTCTGCTCGGCGATGAACTTCCCCATGCCATCATTGATACGCCGGCCAGCCAGAATGACCTGCGGGTTGTAACCCAGCATCTCTGCCTTGTGAGTCAGGTAGTAGGGATCCACACCAATGCAGTGGCCGCCAACCAGACCTGGTTTGAAACCCAGGAAATTCCATTTGGTCCCTGCTGCTTCAAGCACCTCGGTGGTATCAATGCCCATCTTGTCAAAAATGATGGACAACTCGTTCATCAGTGAAATATTCAGAACGCGCTGGGTGTTCTCGAGCACCTTGGCAGCCTCGGCGGCCTTGATGCTGGAGGCCCTGTGAACCCCCGGCACAATGATGGCTTCATACAGCTTGGCTACCTTGTCCAAGGTCTCAGGCGTGTCGCCCGACACAATCTTGAGAATCTTGGTCAGAGTGTGCTCTTTGTCACCCGGATTGATACGCTCCGGCGAGTAACCCACAAAAAAGTCCTGTTTCCAGGTCAAACCAGACTCCCGCTCCAGCACGGGAATGCAGACATCTTCTGTCGCACCGGGATAGACCGTGGATTCAAACACCACAATCGCCCCCTTTTTCATGTGCCGCGCCACACTTGTACTGGCACCTGTCAGAGGCCGAAAGTCTGGAATATGCGCGTTGTCCACCGGCGTCGGCACCGCCACCACAATGATGTCCGCTTCAGCCAGCAGGCTGGGATCGGTGGTGTAGACCGCGTGAGTCGAGCTGCGCATGTCGCCGTCGGATAACTCGCGAGAAGGATCAATGTATTGACGGCATGACTCCACCTTGGCCGCAGATATATCAAATCCGATCGTGCGCCAACTCTTGCCAAACTCCACCACAAGTGGCAGACCCACGTAACCCAAGCCAATGACCGCAACTACTTGCATAACGAGATCTCCAAAGCGTTCATGTAATCAACTCAGTGCTCACACTCAAGGCTTCATCCAGGACTTTTTCCCATCGCCAGCAACAGATCGTTGATAGCGCTCTGGTGCGTTGTCAAAAAGGAGTTCAGCAAGCTGTCGGCATCTCCGGTCTGATCTCTCAGGGTGCTTGCAACGATGACCGCAGAGCCAGCACTTCGACCTGACAGGCGATTCAACGCGCCATAGACTTTGGCCAAATGATCATTGGCAGTCACCTGCCCACCAATCCAATAGAACTGCCATGTCACCAGGTTTTTCTGGTTGGCGAGAGCCGGCTGAACAACGCTACGGAGTTCGGCCGTACGGACCTCCAGAACATGCTCACCCCAACTCAGTCGCTGTCGACCGCTTGCAACCAACTCCCAGTGCGGGTCCTTGCTCACAACCAGTAAGTTGTTGGAGCTGACCAATTTGCGGCCATAGTCTTGGTGCTGGTAGTGGCCCAAGTACAAGCCAACGGCACGACCGTCCAGGGAGTAATGCTGATTGATCTCGGTGGTGGGATTCTGAAAAGCTGGCTTGAAGCCAAGTCCCGTAGACCCGTCAGCCTGCCAATGAGTCACAAGTGATGCCGGTGCTACAACAACACCTCTCGAAGCGATGTCGCGGTTCTCCATCGTCAATACAGCAAGGTGTGGCAAGGTCAGCATCATCGCCATGCCAGCAGCGCCACCCCAGAGCCGGACAGCGTGGAGAGGAACCGTCCTGTTTTCCTTGCCAGAGGTCTGATTAGCCATCGGAGCAGCGGATTCAGGCTCTGACCAGCGGGCTCCAATGATGAACATCAGCATGATGACAATGCCAAAAAATACCCAGCCATACAGCAAGTGATCGACGCCCACAGCCAGCTTGTTGCCAGACAGGTGACCCAGCATCACAATCATGTAGGCACGCATCCAGTTGGCCACGACCGGAACCACCAGCGCCACAAGTACGAAGAGAATTCGCCGCTTCGTGGATTGATAGTTCATGTAAGCAAACAGAGCACCGACCGTCAGCGAGGCAATCAGATAGCGAACGCCGCTGCACGCCTCCACCACCGCCCAACGTCCGGTCGGAACCACAAAATCAAGCCCCTCACGGTAAACGGGAATGCCTGTCAAGCGCAACGCGAACACGGTGACATGGGCCGTCCACTCCATCAGTGGCGGCAGGAGAAACTCGCCAATCGGCACCGCAAAAAACAAAAATCCCAGCGGAAAAATAATCTGCCTCGTGACCGACCACCCCAAAAGCGCAGGCACAGACAACACCAGCAACGCCACCAAAGTCAGCTGGGTCACTGCATTGACGGCCACCAGATCACCCAAGAGCCAAATAAAAGCAACAATCGCCATTAAGACCCAGGCAAATGGTGCCGGGCGAGGAACTTGAAGTGCAATCACATCACGCTGACGCCAGATCAACCACAGCGCAATCGGAGGCACCAAAAAACCGTGAGTGAATGTGTCAGACCGAGACCAGATCGTGACCATGGCTATCGCAGTGTCACGGTACAAAAACAAAATCCAGACCTGCAGCAAGACGAATGGGAGCAAGGTACGCTGCCAGGATTGTGATGAACCAAACCGCAAGGGTGTTGCCAGGGGAATCGCGCTCATCCCAGGCTCCTCACCACCATGGGCCCCAGCCAGTTGGCAACAGGAAGGGGCAGATGTCGCCAGGCAGCAATCAGCAGACGGTACTTGGGGTTGGACGGATTATTTTGAGGGATGGTGGCGCGCTTGAAGAGGCAATATTCATAGTGCAGTGGACTCGGCTCAAATCCCCAGTTTTTCTTGAAGGCGTAAGAGCCCGTACCTTGCTTGCTGCGGCCATAGTCAAACACCCGCAAACCGCGTGCACAGGCGCGACGCAACAACTCCCAATATTTGAAGTCGTTGGCCGCC
>JAUXQA010000446.1 GCA_030683195.1 Rhodoferax sp.
AGGAATCAAATCATGTCTATCCGTACCACTCTTGCACTCATTGCCGTTGCGACCTTGTCTGCTTGTGCCACTCAGGGCGCCCATATGGCCCCGTTTTCGCAGGCGGCCCTGCCTGATGCCGTGAAGGTACCCATGGGCCACCGTGTCGCCATGGAAACGGCGGCTGCAGGCGACATCACATACCAATGCCGCGCCAAGAAGGACATGGCAGGGCAGTTCGAGTGGGTGTTTGTCGGGCCGGACGCCGGGATGAAAGACCGCAGCGGCAAGGTGGTGGGCAAGTACTACGGCCCGCCTGCCACTTGGGAATCCAACGACGGCTCCAAAGTCACTGGCGCGCAAGTGGCTGTTGCACCGGCCGGTGCGGGCAACATCCCTTCGCAGTTGGTCAAAGCCAACCCGGCCATGGGCATGGGTGCCATGCAGGGTGTGAGTTTCATTCAACGTGTCAACACCAAGGGCGGCGTCGCGCCATCAGCCCTCTGCACGGCCGCCACCCTGGACAAAAAACAGGTGGTCACATACACCGCTGATTACATCTTTTGGCGCGCCGTCTAAATTTCTACTTGTTTTTTGAATCCGCCGCGCGAATCGTTGCGTATCTACACATACAACGCCCGTTGTAAACAATCCGGAGACCCCTCATGACACTGAAACTTACCCACTTGGCCAAGGCCTGCCTCTTGCTGGTTGCCGCTGGCAGCGCCCTTGCCTCCAGCCACCGCGAAGCGCCTTTCATCACCACCAGCCCCAAGGTCGATGGAACGGATTTCTACATGTTCAGCAGTTACGAAGCGGGTCGCACCGGCTATGTGACGATGATTGCCAACTACCAGCCCCTGCAAGACGCCTACGGCGGTCCCAACTACTTCAAGATGGACCCCAATGCCTTGTACGAGATCCACCTCGACAACAACGGCGATGCCAAGGAAGACCTGACCTTCCAGTTCCGCTTCAACAACACGCTCGCAGCAGCTGGCGCCGGTGTCAAGATTCCGGTGGGCTCAGCCTCGGTGGCCATTCCCTTGTCGCAAGCCGGTACTGTCGCCAATTTGGCCGATGGCAACCTGAACGTGGCTGAAACCTACAGCGTCAAGGTGGTTCGGGGTGACCGGCGCGCAGGCACATCGGCCTCCGTGGTCAAGGCCTCTGGTGGCTCGGCCGTGCTGGAGAAACCAGCCGACTTCATCGGCGACAAGACCTTTGGCAGCTCGGCCGCTTACGCAGCCTATGCCGACAAGCATGTGCACACGGTCACGATTCCCGGCTGCGCCATGCCTGCCAAAGTGTTTGTGGGTCAGCGCCAGGAAGGTTTTGCTGTCAACCTGGGCCCCATTTTTGATCTGGTGAACGCCACGGCAGCCCAGATCACCAACCCCGCCAACATCAATGCGTTTGCGTCGAAGTCAATCCAGGACAAGAACGTCACCTCGATGGCGGTTGAGGTCCACAAGAGTTGCCTGACCGCGGGTTCCGACCCCGTCATTGGCGGCTGGACCACCGCCAGCTTGCGTCAAGGCCGTTTACTGAATGGCGCGCCAGCCTCTGGCTTGCAAACCACTGAAAAAGTGGGCGGTTCGTGGGTGCAGGTGTCCCGTCTGGGCAACCCGCTGGTCAACGAGGTCGTGATTGGTTTGCCTGACAAAGACAAGTTCAACGCGTCCAAGCCCAGCGGTGACCTGCAATTTGCCACCTACGTGACCAACCCGACGCTGCCATCCCTGTTGGGTCTGGTGCTGGCCGGTGACTTGAAGGCGCTGGCGCCCACCAACTTCCCGCGGACCGATCTGCTGAACGTGTTTCTCACCGGCATCGGTGGTGTGAACAAGCCCGCTGGCACCGTCACCCCGTCTGAGATGCTGCGTTTGAACACCGCCATCGCCCCTGTGGCTTACGCTGACCAGAACCGCCTGGGCGTGGCTGGCGAGGTGTTGCGCGTCGGTGGTGCGGCCAACCTGGCGCAAGCCAAGGATCTGGCGGGTTTCCCGAATGGTCGCCGCCCTAAAGACGACGTGGTGGACATCGCCCTGGTGGCCATGCTCGGCGGTTTGTGCGTGGTGAACTCCAACGGCACCATCGCCGGCATCACTGCCAGCAGCAATGCCGACGTGCTGGGCTTGAATACCTTCACCATCCCCGGCACCACGCCGACGGTCCTGAAGTCCGAGTGCAAGGTGGCCAACGTGCCTTTGGGCGCCACATCAGCCGCTGTGCATGATGGTGTAGACCAGGCTGCAGTGACTTTTCTGAGCAGCTTTCCCTACCTGAACACGCCGAACTCTGGTTCGACACCCAAGCAGTAAGGAGCTGTGATGAACAAGTTTTCAAACAAACTGGTTGGCGCCCTGGTGCTGGGCACTGCCCTGGTGGCCGGTTGCGGTGGCGGCGGGGGCGATAGCCAGGCCGAGGCCGAGAAACCCACCACGCCCACAGACCTGAGTGTGAGTGCGCTGTTTAAATACATTGGTGACCTGATTGCCGGTACCTCGGACACCAGCGAGCCAGGCGATGTCAATGGCTTGACCCTCGCTGTGGATGAAGCGGCTGAGCCGACGCCGCTGAACTGATCGCAGTGCATGCAAAAAGCCCGGCTGACCTTATAGGTCAGCCGGGCTTTTTCTTGTGCGTTGATTTGGCTCGCTAAATCAAGCAGCTGGCGTTACCAGTCGACCAGGCTCAGGCCCACGCTCAGCACGGTGCGCCGGCGGTTGTAGTCGATCAGTGAATCACCGTAGCCGGCAAATAACCGGGTATGAAAGCGCAGACCGCTCTTGCCGCCAGGCTGGCCGCCGTTGCCCAATGTGCGGTACCAGTCAAAGCGCACCGAACCGTTGGCATCAGACCGCAAGGCATGGCGCAGCGTGACGCCCAGCGTGTTGTTCTTGTCCACATTCCACGAGCCGGCAAACTCCGCGCGGCCAATCAGGTCCTCGATGTCGGGGTTGTCATCGTTGGTGGGGTCTTCCTTCATGCGCTTCCATAACTTGGCTTGCAGCGTGTAGTCGTTGCCCTTCTCAAACCCGGCCATCAGCACGGTGCGGTTCCAGCTGCGCGACAAGGGTTGAGATTGGCCGTTGGACTGGTGGACTGCGCTGATGCCGGTGTAGCGCAACTGCCAGCCCAGGGGCAGCTGGGCCCGGGTGGGGTAGATGTAGGTGACTTCGGGTTCGTGGTCGGTACTGCGAAACGGACGCGAGAGGCCGCCGTTGAACAGCTGCCAATACGACTGCTGGCTGTAGCCAAACCAAAGGGAGTCACGCAACTGCTCACGCCCGCCGGTCAGCATGCCCTGGGCAATCTTGGTGCGCACCGAGAGCTGGATACGGGCCTCGTTGTCTCCGTAGGCCTCGGTGGAGGTCGACGTTGCAGTCGCCAAGTTGGCGCCATTGGCGCCGTTGGAGGCAATCCACGACAGGCTGATGGGGTGGTAACCCCGCATGTTGAAGGTGCCGCAGTCGGTGCCTGCCTCCAGCTCCCAAAAGCGGGAAAGCTCCGAGTACCGGTTGCTGGTGCAGTCATAAACCATCAGCGCCGGTGGCGCGGCCGCCCCGGTCTCCGCCTGGGTTGGCACGGTGGCCGAGGTGCTGGCCAGGACCGCCGGGACGCTGGCGGGCACGAGGCTGACCGATGCGGTGCCGGTGGACACCGGTATTGCAGGCTGCAAGCTGGCCCAGCGGTCAAAGCAGCTCAGCCGGGCTGTGGCGTCTTTGGTGAGGGCCAGGCATTGCTGCCACGCGGTTTCGGTGGGGAGTGCCGCTGCGACCCCTTTTGAGTTTGAATTTGAATCAATTTGGGCTCTAACCGGCGTATTGATTGATAATAAAGCTATTAAAAGCGTAGCAATTGAGGGTTTCATGGCATTGAGGTTACCTGTTATCGGGATGCGAAGGTGTTCAGTGGGGGCGTTTTGTTGTCTGGGCCGCTGCGTTACCCTCGGCTTTTTTGGCGAATTCCGCGCGCAGGGCTCGTAATTTTTCGCGCGGGTCTTCTTTGACTGTGGCTTGGTCCAGCCCCATTTCAGCTATGAAGCGGCTGGGTACGGCGGCCACCATTTCACGGCCTTTTTTGCGCTTGCGTGTCCAGCTCACCGCCAGGCTGCGTTGGGCGCGGGTGATGCCCACATACATCAGGCGGCGCTCTTCCTGCATGTGCGTCAAGGTGGCTACATTGGCCGCCTCGTGCGCCTGCTCCGAGCCGCCCAGTCCGGCCGCACCCTCGCCGCTGTCGCGCAGCTTGAACGGCAGCATGCCCTCGGTCACGCCCACCAACATCACATGCGGCCACTCCAGGCCCTTAGAGGCGTGCAGGGTCGACAAAGTCACCACATCCATGTCTTTCTCTCGTTCGCTGATGGTGGACAGGAGTGACACCGTTTGCGCCACTTCCAGCAGTGACTTGACCTCCTTGCTGGTTGACACCCCGGCCGCATCGTCGATCTGGCCGCCGCAGCGGGCCGACATCCAGTCGCAAAAATCCAGCACATTGGTCCAGCGGGCGCCCGCCACTTTCTCGCTGTCTTCGCCGTCGTACAGGTGCTTCTCGTAGTCAATTTCCTTGAGCCACTCCATCAGGAAGGCGCGCGCGTCTTCCGCGCCCATGGTGCGCCGGGCGCGAAATTCCAGGTCGTTCACATAGCGGCCAAACTCGTGCAGGCTGCCCAGGGCTTTGGCGTTGAGCACGCTGGCCAGTGAGGATGAAAACAGCGCTTCAAACAAGCTCACCTTGTACTGGCTGGCAAACACGCCCAGGGTGCTGAGGGTTTGGTGACCAATGCCGCGCTTGGGCGTGGTCACGGCGCGCAAAAACGCCGGGTCG
>JAUXQA010000472.1 GCA_030683195.1 Rhodoferax sp.
GAATGCTGTTTTCGACACGCTGACGGAGATTCCGCAGCCGAACAACACGCTGTACTCCGGGAAGCTTGGGACTTTCACGGAGTTCCCGGCCTTCCCCCGGATCGGCCTGGCAAACGGCACCATTGCCAGCCGTGGGCAGTCGAAGCCGGTATACACCTACAACTTGACTGACGGCACAGACACACGGGCTGGAACATCTGGTGTCTATGCCATGCGTTTGGGCGAGCGGGTGAGTGCCATGACGCAGCTTGGCGCCGCCCCTGGCTTTGATCATTTCAGTGTTCCCGGCGCAGCGCCGGGAACCCGGTTTGATCAGTTTCCTGGTTCGCCTGCAGTTGCCAATACAAATACAACGGCGTTCAAGGGTAATTACTCGGACCAGGGCATATCCAAGAACGGCATTTTCTTTCGTTCTTTCAATCCCGGCGATTTGAAGGCAAGAACCCAGGTGGTTGCAAGCTCGAACACACTGATTCCGGGTCAGTCGACCTTCCGTTTTGGTTCGACCGCGCCGCCCAGCGCTTCGGATTCGAACGTCGTATTCCTTGGGTTGGACAACGAAGAGGCCCCAACGATGGGCGGTATCTATCAAGCCCCCTTGGCAACCACGCCGACACTGAAGACTTTGGTGAGCATTGGGGAGCAGGTCCCAGGCGAACTCATCGGAGTCAATTTCAACAAGCTGGGCGAAGCCTTGTCTTATGACGGGCGGTATGTCGCTTTCTGGGGTGCGTGGGGCGTCGCAACCAGGTCAGTAACCTTGACGTGCCCACAGGACGGACAGGCGGCGGTTGTTGAATTTTGCAACGCGACCTACCCAACGGGATATGCCGTTGAGATACCCGTGAACCAGGGCTTCTTCGTCCACGACGTTCAAACCCGCAAGACTTATCCCGTGGTCAAGACCGGTACGGAGTACCTTGACTTTCTGTACTGGACCTTCTCCGGTCGTCCGCCCGGCGTGGGTGAGTCGGATGCCGAGGATTTCGAGGCCCCGCGCTGGCGGTCTGCCGCTTTTGTGGCAACTCACAGCCTGCCCAGCAAACCGCAAGTGGCATTCAAGGCGCGCAAGCTGTCCTTGATCGATGGCATCTATTTCACCCTGCCGGCGGCGCAGACGCCAGTGGTGACAAAAGTCATCGAAACCGGCATGGACGGATCGGCACTTGACCCGCAAGCAGCCGGTATACCGGTAATTTCTGTCGGGCTTGAGCGTGATGGTCTGCGCAACGGCTGGCTGGCAATCACCGCCAGCATGGCCAATGCTGATACCGGGTGGGCCGGGGTCTACCTGACTCGCACTGCGCGCTGACCAGCTGGTGCCAAGAAGAATTTTCAACCAAATGGCGGGGCAGGCAACCGCCATCAATTTTTTTAACAAATGAGGTCACAGCATGAAAACACGTTTACTCAGCAGCGCCTGCGCAGCCTTTCTTTTAGCTGGCTTGGCGGCGTGTGGTGGCAATGATGAGTCCCCCCCATTGGTGACGGTCGATGCCCTCGGCGCTTCAACCATGAACATGGCCGCGCTTGGCAACACCATGGCGACCTACCCGCTGGCTTCTTTGTCGGTTGCCGAGGCGGCCAGCCTGGCTTTTATGCGCGAGGAGGAGCAACTGGCTCACGATGTCTATGCAGCGAGCGCGCGGCTGTGGTCGCTTCCTGTTTTTGTCAACATCACCGCGAGCGAAGCCACGCACTCCGCAGCCATCAAAGTCCTGCTGGATCGCTACCAGCAGCCAGACCCATTGGCAGGGTTGCCCAACGGCACATTCAAGACGCCGGCATTTCAGGCGCTGTACACCAGCTTCGTTGCCACCAGCCAGATCAGTCTGATTGAGGCACTTAAGGTCGGTGTGGAGATCGAAGAGCTGGATATTAGGGATATCACTGCACAGAAGGCAACTATCGACAATGCCGACATCTTGCTGGTGTACGAACACCTGTTGAGCGCATCACGCAGCCACCTGCGCGCGTTCTTGAAGGTGCTTGCCCAGCAGGGTGGCACGTACGTTCCGAAGTACATCTCTCAAACCGAGTTCAACGAGATCGTCAACCCCCAGTAGCAACCGGAGGGTTACGGGGGGGCGGGTTCTAGAATCCACCCTATGTTGAACCGCCGCTCCCTACTCTCGCTCCCCCTGGCTCTTGCCTTCACCCCGTCGTTTGCACAGCCCCGGCGCATCGGGAGGCTGGTGATCATTGGTGGGGCTGAAGACAAGCTGAAGGACCGGGTCATTCTTCAGCGTTTTGTGGCGCTTTGCGGTGGCGTGGGTAGCCGTATTCGCGTGTTGAGTGCGGCCAGTTCCGACCCGGCGTCGGCCTGGGCCACCTACCAGTCCGTGTTCGCTGAGCTGGGTGTGGCGGATTGCCAGCCCATCGCCATACCCGACCGCGAAGCCGCTGAAAGCAGCGCGGTGACCGACCTCATCCTGCAGGCCGATGGCATCTTTATTTCGGGTGGGGACCAACGCCGCTTGATGGACCTCATCTGGGAAACCGAGGCGTTTCGGGCCCTGCATGCCGCGTTTCATCTGCGCGGCTGCTGCGTGGGGGGCACCAGTGCAGGGGCTGCTGTGTTGTCACGGAACATGCTCGTCCAGGGGGAGGCGACGATTCGCCCCGAGAAAGAGGTCGCAGAACTCGACATCGGGCTGGGCTTTGTGGCGGGCGCCATCGTTGACCAGCATTTTTCTGAACGGGGTCGCCTCGGTCGCCTGCTCTCGGCCTTGGCGCAACGGCCTCAGATGCTGGGGGTTGGGGTTGACGAAGACACGGCCCTGGTGATTGAACGAGGCCAGGGAATCGAAGTCATCGGCCAGGGCGCCGTCACCATTGTGGATGGTCGCTCCATGCTGTCAAATCACGACTCGATTGACGAGCGTGAGCGGCTGGAACTGTTGGCGGTTCGTTTGCATGTGTTGCCTGCCGGGCATCGGTACAGCCTCAAACCCAAGGTTTCGCAAGACCGTGCGATTCCCGCGGCCCTGCTTGAGGCGATTGGCTTGCTGGTGGCGCCTGGCCCTATTCGGGGGTGAAGCGCACCGGGCAGGCCTGCATAAAGCAATTTAAAACTCCGCTTTTCTTATGACACCTGACTTGAAGCCTCCTTTGCTGATTGGCTGCGCCGCCGGTTTCTCGGGCGACCGCGTGGACGCCGCCGTTTTGGTGGTGGACAGCCTGATTGCCCGTTGCGCCGCCCTGCCGGGCCAGCGCGCTTTTTTGATTTTTGAGACGCTGGCCGAGCGCACGCTGGCGCTGGCCCAGTTGCGCCGCCGCGCCAACCCCGCGCTGGGCTACGAGCCCCTGCTGGACGACATGCTGCGCCCGGTGCTGGCGCGTTGCCTGCAGCACGGCATTCGCATCGTCAGCAACTTTGGAGCGGCCAACCCGCTGGCGGCGGCCCGGCACATTCAGCGCATGGCCCATGAACTGGGTCTGCCGGCGCCGCGCACCGCGGTGGTGGAGGGCGACGATGTGTCGGGTACCGCGCACCGGCCGCTGCTGCGGGCGCAACTGGGCGAGGCCATGGATGGCCTGCAGGTGGTCAGCGCCAATGCTTACATTGGCGCCCAGTCCATTGCCGCCGCGCTGGATGCCGGCGCGCAAATTGTGGTGGCGGGCCGCGTGGCTGACCCCTCGCTGGCGGTGGGACCGGCGATGTCTCATTTTGGGTGGGCTGCTGACGACTGGGACCGCATTGCCCGCGCCACCATGGCCGGCCACTTGCTCGAATGTGGTGCGCAGGTGTGCGGTGGCTACTTTGCCGACCCCGGTTTTAAGGACGTGCCTGACCTGCACGCCGTGGGTTACCCCATTGCCGAGATCAACGCTGACGGACACTGCGTCATCAGCAAATCCGAGCCCACTGGCGGTCTGGTGAGTTTGGCCACGGTCAAAGAGCAGTTGCTGTACGAGGTGCATGACCCGGCGGCTTACCTCACGCCCGACGTGGTGGCCGACATCACTCAAGTACATCTGGAGCAGCTTGGGTCCAACCGGGTGGCCGTCACGGGCGTGCGCGGCCATCCCCGGCCCGCCACGCTGAAGGTGAATGTGTGCAGCGAAGGTGGCTGGTTGGCCGAAGGTGAGATTTCCTACGCTGGGCCCCGTGCCGAAGGGCGTGCCCGTCAGGCCGCCGAGGTGCTGCGCCAGCGCTTGCCCCAATTGGCCTTGCGGGTGGATTTGATCGGCGCCGTCAGCCTTTTTGGCGACGATGGCGGCCGTTTGCTGCAGGCCACCCCCGCGGGTGATGCCCGTGATGTGCGCCTGCGCGTGGCCGCTGCCCACGCGGAAAAGGCGCAGGCCGAGCGGCTGGGACGGGAAGTCATGGCGCTGTACACCTGCGGCCCGGCCGGCGGCGGCGGTGTGCGCACGGCACTCACCCCGCGCCTGAGCACCGTCTCTTGCCTGATCGCGCGCAAGGCGGTGCCCACGCAATTCAAGATGGTGGATGAGGAGGCGCAGCCATGACCGAGTTCGTCACCGTGGCGCTGTACCGCGCCGCTCATGGCCGCACGGGCGACAAAGGCAATCGCTCCAACATCAGCGTGATTGCCTGGCACCCTGATTTGTTCCCCTTGCTGCTGGAGCAGCTCACGCCAGAGGCGGTGGCCGCACATTTTGCCCACCGCCAGCCCAGCGCCGTACAGCGTTATGTGCTGCCTCAATTGCACGCCATGAATTTTGTGCTGGACGCGGTGCTTGATGGCGGCGTGAACGATTCATTGAACCTTGATGCGCATGGCAAGGCGCTGTCGTTTTGGCTGCTGGACCTGCCGGTGCGCATTCCGCTGGCCTTGGTGCCGCTTCTGGCAGGCGACTGATTTCAATGCGCGCGGTCATCACCCACTCGCCCGGTGGTATTGTCAGACGATGAAAACACACATTGATCATTTGGTCGTCGTTGCCAAAACGCTGGAGCTTGGGGTGCAGTGGTGCGAGGCCACCTTGGGCGTCACGCCCGGCCCGGGCGGTGACCACGCGCAGTACGCCACCCACAACCGCCTTTTCAAAATCGCCACGCCAGCCCACCCGCTGGCTTATTTCGAGATCATTGCGATCAATCAAAACGCCAAAAAGCCCGCCAATCCCCTGGCCAGCCGCTGGTTTGACATGGACGACCCGGCACTGCAGGCGGCGGTAGCCAAGGAGCCACGCCTGGTGCATTTTGTCGCCAACACCTCCGAGATTCAGGCCGCGCGCCATGCGCTAAAGGCCCTGGGCATTGACCGTGGCCCGGCCGTGCACGCCAGCCGTCACTCGCGCCGGGGCGTGCTTCAGTGGCAAATCACGGTGCGTGAGGATGGCCAGCGCCTGTTTGACGGCGCCTTGCCAAGCCTGATTCAGTGGGGCAAGGTGGATGCCGCCGAGCCATTGCGCCTGCACCCGCGCAACAGCTTGCCGCGTTCAGGTGTCACGCTGCAAAGCCTGGCCGTGACCCACCCCACCGCGCCCAAGCTGCAGGCCGCCTATGAGGCCATAGGCCTGGAGGGCATCACCGTGGAGGCCGGGCCGGCCAACCTGATGGCCACGCTCAACACGCCCAAAGGTGTGGTGGTGCTTCAAAGCCACGGCATTTAAGGCACTCAACCCGGAAGCCCCCGCGATGGCCTCTGCTGCATTCTCAGACCGCCAGGCCCGGATTCGGGCGCTCTTTGAGGCCTACATCGAGATGTACGCCGCACGCGACGACGATCTGACGACACACTTCAGTGACAACTTCAGCGGCTATGCCGGCAGCAGTGATTTTTTGGTGAAGGATCGGGCGCAGTGGGTGGCCGTCACGCGCCAGGACTTTGCACAAGTGCCCCAACGCATTCGCATTGAGATGCTGGACCTGGCCTTGCAGGACCTGACTGACGATGTGGTCGTCGTTACCGCCTTCTTTCACATTCACTTGCCGGTGCCAGACCCGATTTTTTCGCGTGAGACCGCCCGCCTGGTGCTGATTTTTCGGCTGGAGGGCGGTGGCTGGAAGATCACCCACAGCGGCATTTCGATCCCGTACCACCAGGCCCAGCCGGGTGAGGTCTACCCCTTGAGCAGCTTGCAGGCCCGCAACAGCGCTTTGGAGGCGCAGGTCGTGGAGCGCACCGAGGCCCTGCGCCAGGAAGAGTCGCGCCTGCGCAGCATTCTCGATACGGCCCTGGACGCAGTGGTGAGCACCGATGCGTGTGGTCGGGTCACCGACTGGAACGGCCGGGCTCAGGCCATGTTTGGCTGGAGCAAAGCGCAGGCTCTGGGCCAGCCGGTGGAGGACCTGATCCTTCCTGAGCGTTACCGCCAGTCGCATCGCGATGGCTTGGCCCGGTTTTTGGCCACAGGCGAGGAGCGCCTGATGTCGCGCCATGTGGAGATCATGGCCATGCGGCGTGATTTGGAGGAATTTCCGGTCGACATGTCGCTCTCTGCACTCCAGCAAGGCGACACCTATGAGTTTCATGCGTTCATTGTTGACATCAGCCAGCGCAGGCAAAAAGAAGACAAGCTGAACGAACTGCAAAGCCAGCTCACCCGCAGCGAGTCCCTTTACCGACTGCTGACCGAAGATGCCCTGGATGTCATTTGGCGTACAGACCGCCACCTTCGCCTGACCTACATCAGCCCGGCAGACCAGCGTTTGCGGGGTTACCGCTCCGCGGAGGTCATTGGCAGGTCCGTTTTCACCATGTTCACGCAAGAGGGCGCGCTCACGGTCAAGAAGCTCTGGCGGGAAGGCCGGGGTTCGCCCGGTGACGGATCAACTTCCGAGTTCATGAACTTTGAAGTGCAACACCGGTGCAAGGATGGCCGCTTGTTGTGGGGCGAGGTGCTCGCCAAACCCGAACTCGATGCGCAAGGCACCGTCACGGGCTACCACGGTATCACCCGCGAAATCACGCAGCGCAAGCAACTCGAAGACCAGGTGCGCCAACTCGCTTTCTTTGACCCGCTGACGCGCTTGCCCAACCGCCGCCTGCTCACCGATCGGCTGGCTCATGGGCTGGCCAGCAGCCAGCGCAGTGGCCACCACGGCGCGCTGATTTTTCTGGATCTGGACAACTTCAAGACCCTGAACGATGCCCATGGGCACGCGATGGGCGACCTGTTATTGATTGAGGTGGCCTCGCGCCTGAAGGCCTGTGTGCGTGGCGTGGACACGGTCTCCCGATTTGGGGGTGACGAGTTTGTGGTGTTGCTGGGCGAGTTGGAGGCAGATCACGCCCGCTCGCTGGCGCAAGCCCATGCCATTGCCGAGAAGATTCGTGTCAGCTTGGCCCTGCCTTATCGGCTGGTGGCTGCGACCGAGGGACCGCCATTGCCCGTGGTCGAGCACCGCTGCACTGCCAGCATTGGCGTCATGGTGTTCGCTCACGGCACGGCCAGCCAGGAGGAGATTCTCAAAGGCGCCGATGCGGCCATGTACCAGGCCAAAGATGCCGGACGCAACACGATCCGGTTCGCTGAACCCCTTGAACCCGCTGAATCCCTGTTTTGAGGCGTTTGGATGAAGTTTTTGATGGTTTTGGGCTCTAGCCGGCGTTCTATAAGGGTGAGCAGCTATTAAAAAGTGACTCATGAAGCCAGCGCCTAGAATGGCCGCCCTGCCATTACCTGTCCCGCTACGCCATGAACATCACGGTTAACGAAGAACTGCTCGCTTACATCGACCCCCTGACACCCGACGAACATGAGGCGCTGGAGCGCAGTCTGCTCGCCGAGGGCTGCCGGGACGCTCTGGTGCTGTGGGGCGATGTGCTGGTGGACGGGCACAACCGTTACGGCATTTGCACCCGCCACGGCATTGCCTACAACACCGTGCAGAACACGGCGTTCAAGTCGCTCGACGATGTGCACCTGTGGATGATTGACCAGCACCTGGGGCGGCGTAGCGTGTCTGATTTTCAGCGTGGCGTGTTGGCCCTGCGCAAAAAAGACATTTTGGCGGCCCGTGTCGCGCCGGCTGCCAACCCTGCGCCCATGGCCGCCGATGGCTCACCCCCGTGGGACGAGTCCGACCCCGCCACAGCAGTGCCCGCGCCTGCGTTGGCCCGCCCGGACGCCTTGCTCACCCGCGAAGCCACCGCCAAAGCAGCGCGCATCAGCAGCAACACCATTGTGCAGATTGAAAAAATCCAGAAGTCCGCTACGCCGGAGTTGCTGGCTGCGGTGAAGTCCGGCACGATTTCCATCAATACCGCCGCCACCGTGGCGTCCTTGCCGGTTGAGGAGCAAGTCGTGGCTGCAGCGGGTGGCAAGAAAGAGCTGCAGCAGGCCGCCCGCCAGGTGCGCGAGGCCCGTGCAGTGGCGCGCACCGAGCCCGAGACCCCGGAAGGCCTGATTGCCCGCTTGCGCCAAACCATCTCGGAACTCACGGCGGAGAACACGGCCTTGAAGGCGCAACTGGCTGCACTGGGCGGCTGAGCCAGACCCGCCGCGCATAATCCGGCGCATGGAAACCAAATGGCTTGAAGATTTTGTGAGCTTGGCTGAAACCCGCAGTTTCAGCCGCTCGGCCCAGTTGCGCCACGTGACCCAGCCCGCTTTTTCGCGGCGCATTCAGTCGCTTGAGGGCTGGGCCGGCACCGATCTGGTGGACCGCAGCAGTTACCCCACGCGCCTGACCCCGGCAGGCGAAACCTTGTATGCCCAGTCGCTGGAGGTGTTGCAGGCGCTGCAAAGCACCCGCGCCATGTTGCGCAGCCATACCTCGGCGGGTAAGGATGTGATTGAGTTTGCCGTGCCGCACACGTTGGCGTTCACATTTTTTCCGGCCTGGGTGTCGGGCCTGCGCGAGAAGTTCGGCCCCATGAAGAGCCGCCTGATTGCGCTCAATGTGCATGATGCCGTCATGCGCCTGGTGGAGGGCAGTTGTGACCTGTTGATTGCCTATCACCATACGTCGCAGCCTTTTCAGCTGGACGCTGACCGTTACGAGATGGTCAGTCTGGGCGAGGAGGTGGTGGCACCCTACGTCAAGCCGGACGCCAGCGGCGCGCCGATGTTCGTGTTGCCGGGCCGACCGGGGCAGACCTTGCCTTATCTGGGTTATGCGCCGGGCGCCTACCTGGGCCAGATGGTGGAGCTGATCCTCAAACAGTCCGGTACGGCCATTCATTTTGACCGGGTCTATGAGACCGACATGGCCGAAGGCCTCAAGGCCATGGCCCTTGAGGGGCATGGCATCGCTTTCTTGCCCCTGAGTGCGGTCAAAAAAGACTTGCGGGCCAAGAAGCTGGTGAGCGCAGCACCTCCCGGACTGGCCAGCCTGCAAATCACCATGGACATCCGCGCCTACCGGGAGCGCCCCTCCAACCCGACGCGTGCGGCATCGTCGAGTAGTCATGCCACCAAGAACACGGCCCAGGCTCTGTGGGATTTTTTGACGACTCAGGGCGGCGCCAATTAGGCTGTGAGGTGGGCGGGTGTCGCGCGGCATGAATAATTTGCATGGCGTGGCCCGCAATCGGCATTGGGTTATTTTTTGATCGCTCGTTACAGTCCATTTCTTTGATCGACAACGGAGCGGGTATGAAGAGTTGTTTAGTGCGCGTGAGCGTGGGGCTGGGTCTGGCCTTGTTGGCAGCGGCGTCTGGTGCCCAGGCCGTCCTCGAACGCGTCTCGGCGGGCGGCAAGCTGGTCATTGCTCACCGGGAGTCTTCCATTCCTTTCTCTTACCTGGATGAGAACAAGAAGCCGGTCGGCTACGCCGTAGACCTGTGCCTCAAGATCGCCGAAGCCGTGCGCCAGAAGACAGGTGCCAAGGCCATGCCGGTCGAGTTCTTGATGGTGACTCCGGCCAACCGGATTGACATGGTCGCCTCCGGCAAGGCCGACCTGGAGTGCGGCTCCACGACCAACAACGCCGAGCGCCGCGAGAAAGTGGCCTTCACCATTCCGCATTTCATCACCGGCGCGCGTTTGCTGGTCCGGGCCGACAGCCCCGTACAGCGCATTGAGGAGCTGGGCGGCAAAAAGCTGGTCTCCACCAAGGGCACCACACCGCTCAAGGCCGTAGAGCAAACCAACCGCTCCCATCTGTTGCGCATCGACATTCTGAGTGCGCCCGACCACGGCAAAGCGGTTGAGATGGTGGAGAGCGGAGAGGTCGAAGCCTTTGTGATGGATGACGTACTTTTGTACGGTCTGGCCGCCAACCGACCTAATGCGAACGGGCTAAAAGTGGTGGGCAAGTTCTTGACAACCGAGCCACTGGCCATCATGCTGCCCAAAAATGACCCGGCGTTCAAGAAGCTGGTGGACGATGAAATGCGCCGGCTGATTGTCAGCAAAGACATTTACCCCATTTACGACAAATGGTTCCTGAAGCCGATCCCACCCAAAAACACCGCGCTGAACATGCCCGTGAGCTATTTGCTCAAGGATTTCTGGAAATACCCCACCGATATCGTTCCGTTTTAAGTGGCCGGGGTCGGGCGATTTGGGAGAATACGGCCCATGACACAACAAATCACTCTCGCCCGCCCCGATGACTGGCACCTGCACGTGCGTGATGGTGACGCGCTGCACACCGTAGTGCCGCACACCGCCGCCCAGTTTGGCCGCGCCATCATCATGCCCAACCTGCGCCCGCCGGTAACCACCGCCGCGCAGGCCTTGGCCTACAAGGCGCGCATTCAGGCCGCCGTGCCCGAAGGTGTGCAGTTCGAGCCGCTGATGACGCTCTACCTCACCGACAACCTGCCCCCTGACGAGATCCAGCGTGCGGCGGACGCCGGTGTGGTGGCCGCCAAGCTCTACCCGGCAGGCGCCACAACCAACAGCGATGCCGGCGTGACCGACCTGCGCAAGACCTACAAAACGCTGGAGTCCATGCAGCGCGCAGGCCTCTTGCTGCTGGTGCACGGCGAGGTGACTTCGCCCGACATCGACCTGTTTGACCGGGAGGCGGTGTTCATTGACACGCAACTTATTCCTT
>JAUXQA010000474.1 GCA_030683195.1 Rhodoferax sp.
ATGGAGCTCGCCAGGGCAAGAAGCACCAGAAAACTGGAAAAAACCAAACCTAATTTATTCATGCTTTACTCCTAGCGGGCATCACGGTCACGGGTACGTCCAGCGTCCCGGGCACGTGAGTCAATAGCGGGTGCGGTGACCGTGTTGGTCGGCACAGAAACAGTCGCTGCTGCAGCAGCCGCGCCATCCGCCGTCTGGTTTGTCATCTGCATAATCTTGTCGAGCGGCAAATACAACAGATTCGAGCCTTGGCTGGAATCAACCATAACCTTGGTGACACTGCTGTAAACCTGCTGCATCGCGTCAACATACATGCGGTCTCGGGTAACTTGCGGTGCTTTTTGGTACTCAGTCAAAACCGACCTGAAGCGCTGGGCATCACCTTGAGCCTGGGCCACGATTCTTTCTTTGTAGGCATCCGCCTCTTCCTTGAGTCGTGACGCTGAACCCACTGCACGCGGCACCACGTCATTGGCATAGGCCTGTGCTTCATTCTTGGCGCGCTCGCGCTCTTGGCCTGCTTTCAACACATCATCAAAGGCGGCTTGCACTTGCTCTGGAGGACGTACGCCCCCTTGCTGCAGGTTGATACCCACCACTTCAATACCAACCTTGTATCGGTCAAGTATTTTCTGCATCAAGGCCCGCACACGCGGCGCAATTTGGTCGCGTTCTTCAGACAAGGCGCTGTCCATTTTCATTTTGCCAACGACTTCTCGAACCGATGTTTCTGCCGCCTGGACGACGGCCGCTGTGGGGTCCTTGCTTTCAAACAAAAAGGCCCGTGCATCGTTGAGACGGTATTGAACTGCAAACTTGATTTCGACGATGTTTTCATCTTCGGTCAGCATGGCAGATTCGCGCAGACCCGTGGCTTTGATAACCGTATCGCGCCCCACATCCACAGAACGGATCTGGGTGACAAAAATGAGTTCATGCCGCTGAATCGGATACGGCAGGCGCCAGTTAAAGCCCGCACCTGCCGTTGACTGGTACTTGCCGAATTGGGTAATTACCGCTTGCTGGCCCTCTTGAACAATAAAAAAGCCTGTACCAAGCCATATCAACACCACAACACCTACTATCAGGCCTGCTCCAATACCGGCGCTTTTCATGTCGGGTTGAAAACCGCCCCCACCTGAGCCCCCACCGCCACCGCCAGAACCTCCTCGCCCCGGTGTTTTCACGCCGCCCAGCAATCCGCCGAGCTTACGGTTGAAATCACGCCATAACTCATCAAGATCAGGTGGACCCTGGTTGGGGCCCCGCTTTTGACCCCGGTTATTACCATTTTGCGGCGCCGGCTCGGACGGCTCGACTTCGGGTCGCGGAGGAACCGGCTTATCTGCCCCGGTAGGTGTGTCATCACTGCGGCCCCAACGAGGGTCGTTCAGGTTGAACATGCCCCTCAACCGTTCCGGCAAAACAGCCCAACGGAATGTACGTAGTGAAAGTTTCATCTATTTGGCTCTTAAATATCGTTATCGGATTGTGCCCAATCAGGGGGCAGCCCCATGGTCATCAGGGAAATCAGGGTCGTCGTTTTGACCCGCAGTCGGATTTGTCACGACTTGAGACAACTTTTGCCGCAATGCTTGTAGGCCAGTGCCGTTCTTTGCACTTAAAAATATTCGGGGTGTCTGAACACCGTCCAGCTCAAAGCTGTCTTCCGCCTGCAAGGGCAGATACTCTTCTGCAAGCGAGTCGATCTTGTTGAAGATCAGGATCTGCGGGATATCGGCAGCGCCAATTTCATTGAGCACACGCTGGACCTCGGCAATTTGCTCCAGGAAATTGGGGCTCGCCGCATCCACCACGTGCAACAACAAATCTGCATCAACGGCCTCCTGGAGGGTCGCCTGAAATGCGTCTATCAAGCCGTGAGGCAAATCCCGAATGAACCCAACCGTGTCGGACAACGAGACAGACCGGCCGGCCTCGCCCAAGTAGAGCTGGCGAGTCGTTGTATCGAGCGTGGCGAAAAGCTGATCTGCCGCGTAAGCCCTTGCTTTAACCAAGGCATTGAAGAGTGTTGTTTTACCTGCGTTGGTGTAACCCACCAGCGAAATGTTGAAAGCGTCACGCCGTTCTCGCTGCCGGCGTTGAGTTTGCCTTTGGCGCTTGACCTTGATGAGTCGCTCTTTGATCTTTTTGATGTTGTCGCCAATCATCCGGCGATCCAACTCAATCTGACTTTCTCCAGGTCCACCTCGCATGCCGATGCCACCACTTTGGCGCTCCAGGTGCGACCACCGCCGAACGAGACGAGTGCTCAGGTACTGCATGCGAGCAAGCTCAACTTGCAACTTGCCCTCATGACTGCGCGCTCTCTGACCAAAAATTTCCAGGATCAGCAAAGTCCTGTCATTTACGGGCAATTCAAGGTGGCGCTCAAGGTTACGTTGCTGCGCGGGACTCAAACTCTGATCAAATAGAATTTCAACCGCGCCAAGCTGAGTCGCCAACAACTTGATTTCATCCGCTTTGCCACTACCAACAAATAAGGCAGCATCCGGTGCTCTGCGCTTACAAGTTAACTTAGCAACCGGATTAAGACCAGCAGTTTGGGCCAGCAAAGCAAGCTCGGCAAGCTCGCCATCAAAGTTGGGAAGTCCAAAGTCAACACCCACCAAAATGGTGGGTGTTGACTTACGATCAGGCGGCTGCAGGCTCGTCACCGTCGCCGGTTGCGAAGTTCACGGCGCGCCCCGGCACAATGGTCGAGATGGCGTGTTTGTAAACCATTTGTGTCACTGTGTTGCGCAGCAGCACAACATACTGATCAAATGATTCAATCTGGCCTTGGAGTTTGATTCCGTTGACAAGATAAATGGAGACCGGGACATGTTCTCTGCGCAAAGCGTTGAGAAAGGGGTCTTGAAGTAACTGACCTTTGTTGCTCACGATATT
>JAUXQA010000477.1 GCA_030683195.1 Rhodoferax sp.
CTGGAGCCCAAAGGCGGCGTGCCTAGCGCGGGCGGCCCGACAGGGCCCGTGCTGTTCAAGGGCGCCCTGATCCAGAAAATGCTGTAAGTTCGCGCTGGCAGTAGGCTACGCTAGGCCCTTCACAGGAGGCCCGGGGTGCGCATCATGAAACAACTGCCAGTATTGGTTTTGGCACTGGCTGCTTTGAGCAGCCAGGCCTTGGAGGTCACCCGCCTGTCGCCACAGGGCGAAGCCGCCCCCGTGAGCCAGGTAGTGGTGAAGTTTGACGAGGCGGTGGTGAATTTTGGCGACGCAGGAGCGCCCGCACCCCTCACCCTGGGCTGCAACAACACCCCGGCCGCGCAGGGCACGGGCCGCTGGACCAGCGAGCGCGAGTGGGTGTTTGACTTTGCCAATGAGCTCCCCCCCGGCACGGCCTGCACCTTGCAACTGCGCAGCGGAATCCAATCGCTCAAGGGCACGGCTTTTAAAGGCCCCAGCCGCTACCAATTCAACACCGGCGGGCCGTTTGTGCAAAACATCTGGCCGCAGGAGGACTCCCCCATTGATGAAGAGCAGTTTTTCATCCTCCAGTTCAACGGGCCGGCCACACCCACAAGTGTGCAAGCCAGCGTGAGCTGCCAGGCCGAGGGGCTGGGCGAGCGTGTGGCAGTGAGGCTTATTGACGGGCAACAGCGGGCAGCCCTGCTGAAATCCGAAGGGCTCACGCGTACGGCTAACCAGGCACCGCTGAATTGGGTAACGCTGGCGTGCAACCGGCGCCTGAGCCCCGCCAGCAAAGTGCAACTGGTGGTGGGCCCGGGGCTGGCCACACCCGGCCAAGCCCAAGGAGTCAGCACCCTGGAGAAGCGATTCAACTTTCAAGTGCACGAGCCCTTTGAAGCCAGCTTTGCTTGCGAACGCGAAAACGCACAGTCTGCGTGCCTGCCGATCCGCCCGATGCGCATCAGCTTCAACACCCCGGTTTCGCGCAAGCTGGCCGAGGGCATTCGGCTCACGTCTCAAAACGCGACGTTCGCGCCACGCTTTGAGGCCCACGACGGCCAAGGCGATGTCCAGAGCGTGACGTTTGCGTCTGTCTTGCCCGAGCAAACCCGATTCACCTTGAGCTTGCCGAATGACTTCAAGGACAGCGCGGGCCGCACGCTGCGCAATGCGGGCAGCTTTCCCATGGCTGTGGCGACCGGCCTGTTGCCACCTCTGGCCAAATTTGGCGCAGCGCCCTTCGGCGTGGTGGAGCGCTTGGCTGAGCCCACCGGCGCGGCCTTGCTGCCGGTCACGCTGCGCTACATTGAAAGCGCCCGCACAGGCGGCCAAGTCAGCACCTGGCAGCCCACCACGGATGCCGACATCATGGCCTGGTTCGCCAAGGTTCAGCGCTACGACAACGCCACCGTACCCCGCAAAACGGCCACCAACGACATCAAAGGGTCCCTGCCCAAGGCCCTGGAGACGGGTGACCGGGATGAAGTACAAACCCGCATGGTGTCTTTGCTGCACGGGCAGCCCGGCGTCAAGACACTGGACTTGCCGCAAGGCGCAGGCGATGCAGCCACAGCCAAGGCGGGGCGGCCCTTTGAGGTGGTGGGCATCCCGCTGCCGGCCGGCTTTCATGTGGTGGAGATCGCCTCACCCCGGCTGGGCAGTGCCTTGCTGGACGAACGCCACGGCGACCCGCGCCCGATGTTTGTGCGCACCTCGGCCCTGGTGACCAACCTGGGCGTGCATTTCAAGCTGGGGCGTGACAACGCCCTGGCGTGGGTCACCACGCTGGACAAGGGCCAGCCTGTCGTTCAGGCGCGTGTGCGTGTCTCGGACTGCCGGGGCCGCGAAGTCGCCAGTGCCACGACCAACGCCCAAGGTATTGCCACGTTCAAAAGCATCTCGCCAGAGGCGCCCACCTGCCGGGGCGACAACTACGCCAGCCAAGCGTATTTTGTGAGCGCCCGTGCCATGCAACGCGCCGGCGGCAGTGCCAATGGCGTGGAAGATCTGGCCTTCACCTGGAGCAACTGGCACCGGGGCATTGAGCCGTGGCGCTTCAACCTGCCCACCAGCCAGGCAGCCCGGCCGGACGCCCGCGCCCACACCATTTTTGACCGCACACTGGTGCGCGCAGGCGAGACCGTGTCCATGAAGCACATCTTGCGGACCGAGACCGCCACGGGCTTTGGTTTGGTCACAGTGCCACCCGGCACGCTCGTGGTGACCCACCTGGGCAGCGGTCAGCAAAGCACCCAGCCACTGGTCTGGCGAAAAACAGCAACCGGTGGGCATAGCGCCGAGAGCAGTTTTGCCGTGCCCCCTGCGGCAAAACTCGGTGTGTATGAGGTCGAACTGCGCGGGCTGGAGCGGGAACGCAGCTTCAGCAGCGGGCAGTTCAGAGTCGAAGAATTCAGGCTGCCAGTGCTCGAAGGCCGGGTGAGCACCACCGACAAAAAGGCCCTGGTGAATGTGACGGCCGTGCCTTTGGATGTGCAGGTGAACTACGTGGCCGGCGGCGGGGCAGCACGCTTGCCGGTGCGGGTATCGGCCATGGTGCGGGGCAAAACCCTGAGTTTTGATGACTTTGAGGACTTCAGCTTTTCAGCGCCCCGAGCTGCGCGCGAGAACTCCCGCGCTGACGATGACGAGCCAACCGACGCGCCCCCGGACGCGCGCATCATTGCCGACAAACTGCCGCTGACCCTGGACAAGCTGGGCGGCGGCAAGCTCACCCTGGGCAACATTGTGCCGGCGCAGGCGGTGCAAGAACTGCTGATTGAGGCCACCTATGCCGACCCCAGCGGCGAGATACAAACCCTGCGCAGCAGCCAGACCCTGTGGCCCGCAGCGGTGGTGGCGGGCATCAAGACCGAAGGCTGGGTGTCGAGCAACCAGAAAATTCGCTTTCAGGCGCTGGCACTGAGCCTGAGCGGCAAGCCCCAAGCCGGCGTGGCACTGGATGTGCGGGCGGTTTCGCGCATCGTCACCAGCAGCCGCAAACGCATGGTGGGCGGCTTTTACACCTACGACAACAGCACCACGGTCAAAGACCTGGGCTCGGTGTGCCGTGGCCCAAGCGATGCCCGCGGCTTGCTGCTGTGCGACACCGCGCTGCGCGAGGCGGGTGAAGTCGAGCTGATAGTTACCGCCAAAGACGCTGCGGGCCACGCCAGCCAGGCCGCCAGTTCGGTTTATGTCACCCGCCAGGGCGAGCTGTGGTTTGGCGGAGAAAACCACGACCGCATGGACCTGCTGCCCGAGAAAAAGAGCTACCAGCCGGGAGAAACCGCCAAATTTCAGGTGCGCATGCCGTTCCGGTTTGCCACCGCCCTGCTGACGGTGGAGCGCGAGGGTGTCATCCAGTCGCAGGTGGTGCAGCTCAGCGGCCAGGACCCCACGGTGGAGGTCAAAATCAAGGACAGCTGGGGCCCCAATGTGTATGTGAGCGTGCTGGCCCTGCGCGGGCGCTTGCGAGACGTACCGTGGTACAGCTTTTTCACCTGGGGCTACCAGGCACCGCGCGAGTGGTGGACCTCGTTTTGGGTGGAAGGCCGAGAGTACGTGGCACCCACCGCGCTGGTGGACTTGAGCAAGCCCGCTTTTCGGCTGGGCGTGGCTGAAATCCGCGTGGGCACCGCCGCCCACCAGCTCAAGGTGAGCGTGACGGCGAACAAGGAAAGCTACCCGGTGCGTGGCCAGGCCCAAGTGAGTCTTGACGTAACGCTGCCCAACGGCCGACCCGCCGCCGGGGCCGAGGTGGCGCTGGCCGCCGTGGACC
>JAUXQA010000489.1 GCA_030683195.1 Rhodoferax sp.
CAATGCAGGCGCTTGGGAAAAAATTGAACAACTGGCCGCTGTGCGCATTGGAAATGACGTGGAGATAGGAGCCAATACCTGTATTGACCGGGGTGCCCTCCAGGATACGGTGATCGAGGATGGTGTAAAACTCGACAACCTGATTCAAGTCGGTCATAACGTGCGCATTGGCAAACACACAGCGCTGGCGGGCTGTGTCGGTGTGGCTGGCAGCGCAACCATAGGCGCTCATTGCACCATCGGGGGTGGAGCCATTGTTTTGGGTCATCTGGTGCTTGGTGATCACATCAACATCTCTGCAGCGACGGTCGTCACCCGGTCTATTCACAAGCCTGGACATTACACTGGCATGTTTCCGATTGATGACAATGCCGAGTGGGAAAAAAATGCGGCGTCGCTCAAGCAATTGCACCGCCTGCGCGAGCGGATTCGGGCGCTGGAGCGTGATACAAAGACATAAATACGTGCGAGACAGTACGGGCTGTTTCCATGACCCGGTCCCCACAAACAAAGATTAAAAAAAATGATGGACATTCACCAAATTCTCAAACAATTGCCACATCGATATCCATTTATATTGGTGGATCGGGTACTTTCCATCGAGAAAGGAAAAAGCATCAAGGCGCTGAAAAATGTAACGATCAACGAGCCGTTTTTTCAAGGTCATTTTCCTCATCGTCCTGTGATGCCCGGCGTGCTGATGCTGGAGGCGCTTGCGCAGGCTGCTGCTCTGTTGGCATTTGATACGTTGGGTTCTTCGCCCAGCGATGAGATGGTTTACTACTTTGCGGGAATCGATGGCGCGCGTTTCAAGCGTCCGGTCGAGCCGGGTGACCAGTTGACGCTGGAGGTTGAGTTGTTGCGTATGAAAGCCGGGATTTTTAAATTCAAGGCACGCGCACTGGTGGGCGATGAGTTGACTGTTGAGGCTGAGTTGACATGCGCGATGCGCGCGATTGCCTGAGGGAGTCCGGGTGACACTTGTCCATTCCACTGCTATTGTTGATCCTGCTGCGGAGCTTGACAGCAGCGTATCGGTCGGGGCTTACACGCTCATTGGCCCACATGTCAAAGTCGGGGCTGGCACGACCATTGGACCTCATTGTGTTCTTGAAGGGCATACGACCATCGGACGCGATAACCGTATTTTCCAGTTCACCTCTTTGGGGGCGATTCCACAGGACAAGAAATACGCAGGCGAGCCCTGCGAGCTCGTCATCGGGGATCGCAATACGATTCGGGAGTTTTGCACTTTCAACATGGGTTCACCCGGGGGAACTGGCATCACCCGTGTAGGCGATGACAACTGGCTCATGGCGTACGTCCAC
>JAUXQA010000498.1 GCA_030683195.1 Rhodoferax sp.
GGGAAATTTGCCAGATGTTGATACGGGCAGAGCTCGCGGGGGGACTGGACATCGTCGGGGCTGTCACAGGCCAACTTGGCAAGACCAGTACGTTCACGGCTGAAAAACACTGATGGCGATGGGTCGTACCTTCCAGGAGTCGTTTCAGAAAGCCTTGCGCGGTCTGGAGGTTGGCGTGGACGGCATGAACGAGAAAACCCAGGACCGTGAAGTGCTTGAAAAGGAGCTGGGCCAGCCCGGGCCTGAGCGAATCTGGTATGTCGGTGATGCGTTCGCCTTGGGCATGAGCGTGGACGAAGTCTTTGCGCTCACCAAGATCGATCCCTGGTTTTTGGTTCAGATTGAACAGATCGTCAAGATAGAGCTAGAGTTGGAAACGACTACGCTGGATGCGATTGACGAGCCCACTCTGCGTGCTCTCAAGCAAAAAGGTTTTTCCGATCGCCGCTTGGCCCGGCAGTTGAAAACCACAGACACTGCGATTCGTGAAAAGCGCCGTGCCTTGGGCGTGCGTCCGGTCTACAAGCGGGTGGACACCTGCGCGGCCGAGTTCTCGACCAATACGGCTTACCTGTATTCCACCTACGAGTCAAAGCACCCGTTGGATACCGGTAGCGAATGTGAGGCCGAGCCAACAACCAAGAAAAAAATCATGGTACTTGGCGGCGGGCCCAACCGGATTGGCCAAGGCATTGAATTTGATTACTGCTGTGTGCATGCTGCGTTGGCCATGCGGGAAGACGGGTACGAGACCATCATGGTCAACTGCAATCCCGAGACCGTGTCCACCGACTATGACACCTCTGATCGCCTGTATTTCGAGCCATTGACGCTCGAAGACGTGCTGGAAATTGTTGACAAGGAAAAGCCCTTTGGCGTGATCGTTCAGTACGGCGGCCAGACCCCTTTGAAGCTGGCGCTTGATCTGGAAGCCAATGGGGTGCCGATCATTGGCACTTCGCCGGACATGATTGATGCTGCAGAAGACCGGGAGCGATTTCAGAAACTGCTGCACGAATTGGGCTTGCGCCAGCCGCCCAACGCCACGGCTCGTACCGAGCCCGAGGCGCTGGAAAAGGCGGCTGCTCTGGGTTACCCGTTGGTTGTGCGTCCCAGCTACGTACTGGGTGGGCGCGCGATGGAAATCGTGCACGAGCAACGTGATCTGGAGCGCTATATGCGCGAAGCTGTCAAGGTCAGCCATGACTCGCCAGTGTTGCTGGATCGCTTCCTGAATGACGCTATTGAGTGTGATGTGGATTGCATTCGCGATGCGGGTACAGCGGCCGAGGCTGGCAGCACCTTTATTGGTGGTGTCATGGAGCACATCGAACAAGCGGGCGTGCACAGCGGTGACTCGGCCTGCTCGCTGCCTCCTTACAGCTTGAGCGCAGAGACCGTCACAGAGATCAAACGGCAGACGGCTGCCATGGCCCAGGCCTTGAACGTGGTCGGTTTGATGAATGTCCAGTTTGCCATTCAGAACATTGATGGCAAAGACGTCATTTACGTTCTTGAGGTCAATCCCCGCGCGTCCCGTACTGTGCCTTTTGTGTCCAAAGCCACCGGCATTCAGCTGGCCAAAGTGGCTGCCCGATGCATGGTGGGTCAAACGCTTGCATCGCAAGGCATTCGGGACGAGGTCACGCCGCCTTACTTCAGTGTCAAGGAAGCAGTCTTCCCGTTTGTCAAGTTCCCTGGTGTCGATACGATTCTGGGGCCTGAAATGAAATCCACCGGCGAGGTGATGGGCGTTGGCAAGACTTTCGGCGAAGCCTTTGTGAAGTCGCAAATCGGCGCTGGTACCAAGCTGCCCCGGCCTTTCAAGGCCTCAGGTGAGGCGGCTGGCAAAGTGTTTGTGTCGGTTAAAAATGGCGACAAGCCGCGTGCCATTGGGGTCGCAAGGGCCTTGTCCGAGATGGGCTTCCTGCTTGTGGCAACCAAAGGCACAGCGGTAGCGATCAATGCGGCAGGCGTGCCCTGCGGCGTCGTGAACAAAGTGACCGAAGGCCGACCACATATCGTTGACATGATCAAAAATAACGAAATCTCTTTGGTAGTCAATACGCTGGAGGAGCGTCGCAATGCGATTGCAGACTCCCGTCAGATCCGGACCTCTGCACTGCTGGCGCGTGTGACGACGTTCACCACCATTGCGGGAGCTGAGGCAGCCGTTCAGGGGATGTTGCATATGGATCAACTCGATGTGATTTCGGTGCAAGAAATGCATTCGCAGTTGGCGGTTGCCTGATAGCTGCCAGACAAGCACGGCATAATCAGATCACACCGCCGAGCGGCAACCTCGGCGGTTTCCTTTTGTGCCTGTCATATCTAAGAGGAGCAGCGCTGGTTCTGGCCAGTCGCTGCGAAATCTCTGATTTATCCAATTTCATAACTTATAACGGAGCAGTACGTGGCTACCTTTCCCATTACCAAGCGTGGTGCTGAAAAGCTCAAAGCCGAGCTGCACAAGCTGAAAACTGTTGACCGCCCGTGGGTGATCAATGCGATTGCAGAGGCGCGCGCTCAGGGTGACCTGAGCGAAAACGCCGAATACGAAGTCGCCAAAGACCGTCAGGGCTTTATCGAAGGGCGAATTCAAGAGGTTGAAGGCAAGTTGTCGGCAGCGTTGGTGATTGACCCTACGGAGCTTGATGCGGGTGGTCGCGTGGTGTTCGGGGCTACAGTCAAGCTCGAAGAAGAGGACTCAGGCGAGCCCGTGACTTATCAAATTGTGGGCGAAGACGAAGCCGACATCAAGCTGGGTCTGGTGAACATCGGAAGCCCGATTGCCCGTGCCTTGATTGGCAAGGAGCAAGGAGATACAGCTGAAGTACAGGCGCCCGGCGGAATCAAACGCTATGAAGTGGTAGCCGTTAGCTACATCTGAACGGATGTCAAGGCTGTCAATTTGGGTGGCTGCCCTGTGGTGGGCCAGTTTGAGCACTCTGGGGTTCTTGGTCGTGCCCATGCTCTTCACCCACTTGCCAGTACCTGCCATGGCGGGCTCCATGGCTGCCAAGTTGTTTTCTGCACAGACTTGGGTGTCAACGGTGTGTGGCTTGTTTCTTTTAATGACTACAAGATCAAATCATGTTCTGGCCGGCAAGTCTATTGACTCGGTAGCTATTATTTTGATAGTTGGTGGGCTGCTGATGGCTCTGATGGTGGAATTCGCTGTCGCTCCGCGAATAGTGACACGTGAGAATCTGAAAATCTGGCACAGCGTGGGCAGCGGGATGTACCTGCTGCAATGGCTGTGCGCTGTGGCGATATTCTGGAGATTGAATCGGCGCGAACCTTGATCAGGTCTGGCTGCGCTTTTTGATACTGATCTGTTTCGGTTTGGCGCGCTTGACCTGACCGCCTGCAGTGAGGCGCTGGTTGCCAAGTACACGCAAGGTTTTCACCTCTGGGCGCTGGCCTGCTTGCTTGCTGTATTTGAGGACTTTGAAGTCACGGGGGCCTGGCATGCGGTTTTCGTCAACCACTTTTTCGCGCTCTGGCATGGGGCGCCACAAAACCAGCAGTTTGCCGATGTGTTGAATCGGCGCTGCACTGAGTTCGTCAGCCAGGGTTTGGAACATGGCTTCACGCGCCGCGCGATCATCAGAGAAAACGCGGATCTTGATCAATCCGTGCGCGTTCAAGGCGGCATCGGCTTCTTTTTTGACGGCGTCAGTGAGTCCGTCTCCGCCTACCATGACCACGGGGTCAAGGTGATGGGCTTCAGAGCGGTGTTGTTTGCGTTGAGCAGGGGTCAGTTGAATTTGAGACATGCCGGTATTATCGGTTACGAAGGTATAAATGAAATCCAGTACAAAAAGCACCAAGGTCAACA
>JAUXQA010000004.1 GCA_030683195.1 Rhodoferax sp.
GTGGACCGCATCTACCACCTGGACCGGGGTTACGACCAGATGGAAGCCAAACTGCGCGGCCTGGGTGCCGATATAGAAAGAATCAAATGATCACGCTCGCGCTCTCCAAAGGCCGCATTTTTGAAGAAACCATGCCGCTGCTTCGGGCCGCCGGCATTGAGGTGCTGGAAGACCCGGAAAAATCCCGTAAGCTGATTTTGACCACCAACCAGCCCAACGTGCGCGTGCTGGTGGTGCGTGCGTCCGATGTGCCCACCTATGTGCAGTATGGCGGTGCCGATCTGGGCATCACCGGCAAAGACACCCTGATTGAACACGGCATGGACTGGAGCGGCACCGCCGGCGGTTCTGGCCTGTACCAGCCGCTGGACCTCCAAATTGCCAAATGCCGCATCAGCGTGGCGGTGCGCGCCGACTTTGACTACGCCTCGGCGGTCAAACAAGGCTCGCGTCTGAAGGTTGCCACCAAATACGTGGCCATTGCCCGCGAATTTTTCGCCGCCAAAGGCGTGCACGTGGACTTGATCAAGCTTTACGGCAGCATGGAGCTGGCCCCGTTGGTGGGCTTGTCAGATGCGATTGTGGACCTCGTGTCCACCGGCAACACCCTCAAGGCCAACCACCTGATTGAGGTGGAGCACATCATGGACATCAGCTCGCGGCTGGTGGTCAACCAAGCGGCGCTCAAGCTCAAGCAGGCGCCCATCCGCAAGATCATCGACGCGTTTGCGTCGGCTATTGCCCCGTAAAACCAACGCAACCCACCTTGAATAACGCTATGACTTTAGTAGCATCACCTGCTTATTTATCAACGGCTAGCGCCACATTTGAGGCTGAATTCAAGGCGAGGCTGCATTGGTCAGCCGAGGCCGATGCCGCCATCGAGCAGCGGGTGGCGGATATTTTGCTGGACGTGCAGCAGCGTGGTGACGACGCCGTGCTGGAGTACACCGCGCGTTTTGACGGTTTGACCGCTTTGAACCTCTCTGAACTGGAATTGACGCAGGCCGAGCTGAAAGCCGCTTTCGAGTCGCTCCCACGCGCCCAGCGCCATGCGCTGGAAGCCGCTGCAGGGCGCGTGCGCAGTTATCACGAGGCCCAGAAAAAGGCCAGCGGCGAGAGCTGGAGTTACCGAGATGTTGATGGCTCCTTGCTGGGGCAAAAGGTCACACCACTGGACCGTGTCGGCATTTATGTGCCCGGTGGCAAGGCCGCTTACCCGTCCAGCGTGCTGATGAACGCCATTCCCGCGCATGTGGCCGGTGTGGGCGAAATCATCATGGTCGTGCCCACGCCTGTTCGCGGCAGCGTGGCCACGGGCGGCACGGGCGGCACGGGCGCAACCTCCGGTGGGCTGGGCGAGCGCAATGAACTGGTACTGGCAGCAGCCTACGTGGCCGGCGTCACCCGCGTGTTCACCATCGGTGGGGCACAGGCTGTAGCGGCCCTGGCTTATGGCACCGCCACCATTCCCGCCGTCAACAAAATAACCGGCCCCGGCAATGCCTATGTGGCAGCCGCCAAGCGCCGCGTATTTGGTACCGTGGGCATCGACATGATTGCCGGCCCCAGCGAGATTCTGGTGCTGGCCGACGGCACCACGCCGCCTGACTGGGTCGCCATGGACTTGTTCAGTCAGGCCGAGCACGACGAGTTGGCGCAAAGTATTTTGCTGTGCCCGGACAAGGATTACATCGCCCAGGTCCAGGCGGCTATTGACCGCTTGCTGCCCGCCATGCCGCGCGCAGAGATCATCGCCAAGTCACTCGCCGGGCGCGGTGCGCTGATTCACACCCGCAGCATGGAAGAGGCTTGCGAGATCAGTAACCGGATTGCGCCGGAGCACCTGGAGGTCTCCAGCCGCGAGCCGCACCGCTGGGAGCCACTGCTCAAACATGCTGGCGCCATTTTTCTGGGCGCCTACACCAGTGAATCGCTGGGCGACTACTGTGCCGGTCCCAACCACGTGTTGCCGACCAGCGGGACGGCGCGCTTCTCCAGCCCATTGGGTGTTTACGATTTCCAGAAGCGCAGCAGCCTGATCGAGGTGAGCGAAGCGGGCGCCCAGACGCTGGGCCGCATCGCCGCTGAGTTGGCCTATGGCGAAGGCTTGCAGGCGCATGCCCGCGCGGCCGAGCTGCGCCTGGCGTCTGTACCCCCGATGCGGGTGAACAAATGAATGTACCGGACCCGCGGCCAAAACAAGTGTTTCGCCAGGACGTGCAGTCCATGCACGCC
>JAUXQA010000005.1 GCA_030683195.1 Rhodoferax sp.
CTGATCGTGTTCCTGCACGAGGGGCTGGGGTCGCTGGCCATGTGGAAAGATTTTCCGCAGCAGTTGTGTGAGGCCGCAGGCTGCCGCGGGCTCGTTTATTCTCGCCCCGGCTATGGCCGCTCCACCCCCCGGGCCAACAACGAGACCTGGGCGCCTGACTTCATGCACCGCCAGGCGCATGAAGTGCTGCCTGCCCTGCTGCGGGCCCTCAAGGTGGATACCTTTGAGCAGCCGCTGTGGCTGGTGGGTCACAGCGATGGCGCCTCCATTGCCCTGCTTTACGCCGCCCGCGCGGGCGCAGAACTGGCGGGCCTTGTCGTGATGGCGCCTCATATTTTGGTGGAAGGCGTCACGGTCAGCCAGATTGAGCAGGCTCGCACGGCGTATCTGCAAACCGATTTGCGCGAGCGCCTGACGCGCTACCACGATGATCCCGACTCGGCCTTCTGGGGATGGAATACGATCTGGCTGGACGCGCGTTTTCGGGATTGGTCCATTGAGTCCGAACTGGCTGACATTGCCTGCCCGCTGCTGGCGGTGCAGGGGCTGGATGACCCCTCCGGAACACTGGAACAAAGTCACGGTATTGCGCGTCGCGTGCCACAGACCGAGTTGCTCGAACTGGGCAACTGCGGTCACTCACCGCATCGTGACCAGGCTGACCGCCTGATTGCGCAGGTCAGTGCTTTTATTGCTCAACAACAAACAGGAGACAAACCATGACAACCTTTCGCAGAACCTTTATCAGCGCCGCTGCAGTCGCAGCCCTTGGCCTGGCGACTTTTGGCGCTACTACAGCCCAGGCGCAGGCCCCCACCTTGCCCAAGCTCAAGGTCGGGCTGATGCTGCCCTACACCGGCACCTTTGCGGCCTTGGGTACCGCCATTGAAAACGGCTTTCGCCAGTATGTGGCAGAGCAAGGTGGCAAGCTGGGCGGGCGCGAGATTGAGTACGTCAAGGTAGATGACGAGTCCAATCCGGCCAAGGCCACCGACAACGTGAACAAGCTCATCAAGCGTGACAACGTCGATGTGCTGGTGGGCAGCGTGCACTCCGGCGTGGCCATGGCCATGGCCAAGGTCGCCAAAGACACCAACACCCTGCTGATCGTGCCCAACGCCGGTGCCGACGCCGTGACCGGCGCCATGTGTGCGCCCAATATCTTCCGCAGTTCGTTTTCCAACTGGCAACCTGGCTATGCCATGGGCGAGGTGATGGCGAAAAAAGGTTACAAGAAGGTGGTTAGCATCACCTGGAAATATGCCGCCGGAGATGAGTCGGTCAAAGGCTTCAAGGAGTCGTTCGAAAAAGGTGGCGGCACGGTGGTCAAGGAATTGAGCCTGCCCTTTCCCAACGTCGAGTTTCAAGCCCTGTTGACCGAAATTGCTGCCGCCAAGCCGGACGCGGTCTTCACCTTCTTCGCTGGGGGTGGCGCGGTCAAGTTCGTCAAGGACTATTCGGCAGCGGGTCTGAAGAAAAGCATTCCCCTTTACGGCTCGGGCTTTCTCACGGACGGCACACTGGACGCGCAGGGCGCTGACGCCGATGGAATCATGACGACGCTGCATTACGCCGACAGCCTGGGCACCCCGCGTGACAACGCCTTTCGCCTGGCCTACGCCAAGACCTACAAGATGCAGCCCGATGTGTATGCCGTGCAGGGCTATGACGCTGCCCAGATCCTGAGTGCGGGCCTGACCGCTGTCAAAGGCGACACCACCAAGCGTGCCGAGTTCACGGCCGCCATTGCCAAGGCCAAAATCGATAGCCCGCGCGGTGCCTTCAGCTTGTCCAAGGCCCACAACCCGGTGCAGGATATCTACTTGCGTCAGGTCGTTGGCAAGGAAAACAAGGTGATTGGCATTGCCAGCAAGTCGCTGGCCGATCCTGGCATTGGCTGCAAGATCTGACACCACCCCGTCACCCGTGACCTAACCGGCACCCCGTTGCTGCGCGCAGCAGCGGGGTGAACAAGGCTTTTCCAATGGACCTGACCACCTTCCTGATCCAGTGCCTCAATGCGCTGCAGTACGGGTTGCTGCTGTTTCTCGTGGCCTCGGGCTTGACCCTGATCTTCGGCATCATGGGCGTCATCAACCTGGCGCACGGCAGTTTTTACATGATCGGGGCCTACATGGCCTATGCCCTGGCGCCAATCGTGGAGGCCACCTTTGGCGGCGGCTTTTTTGCCACCTTGCTGATTGGCCTGGTGCTGGCCGTGCTGCTGGGTTATGTGCTGGAGTGGGCTTTTTTCAGCTTTTTGTACGAGCGCGAGCACCTGCAACAGGTGCTGATGACCTATGGCCTGATTTTGGTGTTTGAGGAGTTCAGAAGCCTGCTGGTGGGGGATGACGTGTATGGCGTCAAGCTGCCGGATTTTCTGGCGGGCTCCATTCCCCTGGGTGACATGATGACTTACCCGGTGTACCGGCTGTTCATGTCCGGGGTGTGCCTGGCGCTGGCGCTGGGCATGTATTTTGTATTCACGCGCACCCGGTTGGGCATGATGATTCGCGCAGGCAGCACCAACCGCGAGATGGTGCAGTCGCTGGGCGTTGACATCAAGTTTTTATACCGCGTGGTGTTTGCTGCGGGTGTGGCCATTGCCGCGCTGGCGGGCATGGTGGCGGCACCCGTGTCGTCGGTCTATCCGGGCATGGGCAACAGCGTGTTGATCATCTGCTTTGTGGTGGTAGTGATTGGCGGCATTGGGTCCATCCGTGGTGCACTGCTGGCGGCTCTGCTCATTGGCGTGGTGGACACCTTTGGCAAGGTGCTGTTACCCCAGGCCTCGGGCGTGCTGGTGTATGTGCTGATGGCCCTGATTCTCTTGTGGAAGCCCGACGGCTTGTTCAAGGCAGGCTGACCCGGAGACCCCGAACATGAACCCATCCAAAACCATTTTTGTCGTGTTGGCCTTTGCCGGGCTGGCGCTGTTTCCGCTGGTGGCGGGTCAATACGGCATTGACCTGGCGACCAAAATCATGATCTTCGCCGTGCTGGCCCTGAGTCTGGAGCTGCTGGTGGGCAGCACCGGGCTGGTGTGCTTTGGCCAGGCAGCGTTTTTCGGCATCGGAGCCTATGCCACCGTGTTGCTGTCGCCCAAGGTTGGTGCGGCGTCGCTGCTGTGGTTGTTGCCCGCCTGCGTGCTGGCAGCGGCTGCGTATGCCCTGCTGGTCGGGGCCTTGTCGCTGCGCACCAAGGGGGTGTACTTCATCATGGTGACTCTGGCATTTGCGCAAATGGCCTACTACGTGGTGCATGACACCCCGCTGGGCGGCGGCACCGACGGCATTTACTTGAGTAGCAAGCCTGTGCTGGGTTCGCTCCTGGACCTGAACCAGGCGGGGGTGCTGTATGGTTTTACCCTGGTGTGCCTGCTGGGGGTTTTTGGCTTTTTGGCGTTGTTGTTGCGCTCACGCTTTGGCCGGGCCCTGGCGGGTATTCGCGTCAATGAGCAACGCATGCGCGCCACCGGCTTTTCTACCTACCCCTACAAGCTGGCCGCGTTCGTGATCTCGGGCGGCATTGCCGGGCTGGCGGGCTTTTTGTTTGCCGTGAAGGATGGCTTTGTCAACCCCGAGCTGATTGCCTGGCACCTGTCCGGAGAAATTCTGATCATGATCATTCTGGGTGGTTTGGGGCATTTGCGCGGGGCACTGTTGGGTGCGTTCGCGTTTGCCTTGCTGCAGGAGTTTTTCAAATCCGAGGCAGTCTTTGGCGACTTCGCCAAGCACTGGCATTTGGGCCTGGGCCTGACCATCATTGCCAGCGTGGCCTTGCTGCCACGCGGGCTGGTGGGGGTGCCCGAGCAACTCGCGGCGCGACTGCGCGGCGGGCTGATGGGCACGCGTGGCGCTGCCAGCCGGGAGGCCGCCAATGAGTCCCGCTGAAATTTTGTTGCGCGGGCGTGAGATCAGCCGTCGCTGGGGCGGGCTGCTGGCGCTGGACCGTGTCTCGCTGGAGCTGGCCCGTGGTTCGGTGCATGCGGTGATCGGCACCAACGGGGCCG
>JAUXQA010000014.1 GCA_030683195.1 Rhodoferax sp.
CCGGCCCACAAGCGCCAGTCGTATAGCTCTTGCTGGATGGCCGAAAAAACAGGCGACTCAAATTTCATGGTGCGTCCTCACGCGGCGTCTGTGCGCTTGTCAAAACACGACGGATTGATATGTGGATATACATTGGGCCAAATGCAATTTGGTATATTGCAACAAATGTAATCGCCCGTACAAATCCAGGGAAGAGGCATTCACGAAAAAGGAGACAGTCATGATCAAAATTGGTGTTTTTGGGTACGGTAAAGCGGGTCAGGCCGTCGCTGAAGTGCTCCGCCACGATCCGCGCTTCGAGCTGATGTGGGTCGCACGGCGCACCTCAACAGACCAGCCAGAAACGATTCCTGGCACGGCGGTTCCGATCATCGGACTGGACAAAGTCGTGTTGAGTGAGTGGCTGGATACGCATCCGGTAGATGCCTTGGTGGATTTCTCGAGCGCTGACACGGTCAAAATCTACGGCGAAGAGGTACGCCGGCGCCAACTGATGCTTGTCAGCGCCATCTCCGCCTACAGCGAAACCGACCTCGACTACGTTCGCAGCCTGGGCAATGACACCCGGGTTTTATGCTCGCCCAACATGACGGTGGGCATTAACTTCCTTATTTTGGCGGCCCGGTTGCTGCGTTCGATTGCACCGTTTGCCGATGTGGAAATCCTGGAGCAGCACTTTCGGGACAAGCCGGAGGTGTCGGGCACGGCAAAAAAAATAGCGGACAGTTTGTCGATTGACAATGAACACATCACTTCTCTCAGACTCGGCGGCATCGTGGGCCACCATGAGGTGATTTTTGGCTTTCCGTACCAAACAGTTCGCATCATTCACAACTCGATCGAGCGCAAGGCCTTTGGCACCGGGGCCGCCTTTGCCTTGAGTGAGTTGGCGAATTGTGAGCGAGGTTTCTACACCTTCGACGACTTGCTGATGCACAAGGTCCGCAAACAACTCGCCATGGCCTGAACAGATGGCGACATCCCGGTGAAAGGGGGTCGCCATTGGGCTCTATGATCCAGTGCATGTTGTTACCTGATGAGCAAACCATGCCTCCAGAAATCTTGACGAATACCCAGGCCGCCAACACCGCTCAAGTCCTGCGACGTTTTCGGGTTGTGTTCAACGCCATTCGCAGCCATTTCCGCCAGATCGAGAAACAAGTGAATTTGGGGGGGGCGCAGGTCTGGGCTCTGAGTGTCGTCAGGGACCACCCGGGCATAGGCACAGGCATGTTGGCCAAACACATGGACATTCATCAGTCCACCGCCAGTAACCTGGTCAAAACACTGCAACGCAAGGCGTTGATCAGCGTCAGCAAAGCCACAGAAGACCGGCGCAGCGTGCAGCTTCAAGTCCTGCCCGCCGGACTAGCCGTATTGACACAAGTTCCAGGTCCGTTTGAGGGTGTCTTGCCGGAGGCCCTTGAGCGATTGCCCGCAGACACCTTATTGCGGCTGGACCAGGACTTGGGCGAACTTATTGCGCTGCTCAAGGCGGATGAACAGGCCGCAGGGATTCCTCTGGCGCAACTCTGATTCAGAGCGCACAGGACCGGAAGCCACAAAAAATATCGTCCCGCTCCGGCTTGTAGAAATTGCGATACTTCGGGTTTTTCATGCGGGCCCGGGTCGCAAACGAAGCACCGCGCAA
>JAUXQA010000015.1 GCA_030683195.1 Rhodoferax sp.
ACCCCTTCGGCAATCACGTCCATTGCAAGACCCTTTCCCATCGAGATGATGGTACGGGTGATGGTCTCATCGCTGCTTTTCCCTGGAATGTTGTCAACAAATGACTTGTCAATCTTGAGTTGATCAAAGGGTAGTTGGGCCAAATAGGCCAGTGACGAATAACCCGTGCCAAAGTCATCCATTGAAAAACTCACCCCCAAACGTTTGATGGCCTGCATTTTTTCGATCACGTCGCGCACGTTCTCCAGTACCAGACTCTCGGTGAGTTCCAATGTCAGGCGCGCCGGATTGGCCCTGCTGTCGGCCAACGCCGCTTTCACCTGATCGACAAAGTCAAGCTGGGCAAATTGACGCGCACTCACGTTCACACTCACCTTCAGCACTTGCAGATCAGGTTGCTCCTGCCACATCTTGATCTGCGCACAGGCGCTTTGCAACACCCACAGCCCAATGGGCAAAATCAGGCCAGTGTCTTCGGCCAAGGGAATAAATTCAATCGGTGACACCAGGCCACGCAATGGATGCTGCCAGCGAATCAGCGCTTCGACTCCAATCACCCGCAAGGTCCTGTCCACCTGGGGTTGGTAATACAAACACAGCTGCTTCCAGTGCAGGGCTTTGGTCAGTTCTGATTCCAGGGTGCTGCGCAAATCAGATGCCGCTTGCATGGCAGGGGCGAAAAACCTCATGCTGTTGCGGCCGGAATTTTTGGCCTGCCGCAAGGCCAGATCGGCTTGCGTGAGCAATTCTTCGAAAGTATTTTTCGCCTGGAACAAGGCGCCACCTACGCTCAAGCTGCAAGCGAATTCATTGCCCTTCAAATTGACCGTGTTGGGTACGGCAGACAGCAGCTTGGCCCCCATGATCTGGGCACGGGCCAGTGCATCATGTGCGCTTCCTGCCAAGTCTTGCAGCAGTACAACGAATTCAGCATTCCCCGGGCGAGCAACAGTGTCCACTTCACGCACCAGTGCCTGCAAACTGCGGCCTATTTCTTGCAGGAGCAAGTCACCCAACTCAGATCCGATGTCGTCATTGAGCGCCCTGAAGTTGTCTACGTTGACCAAAAACAGCGCACCAAAGCGTCCACTGCGCTCACAACTCAACAAGGCCTGGGTCACTCGGTCCCTCAGCAAGCGTCGATTGGGCAGATGGGTCAGCGCATCATAGTAAGCAAGCCGATGTGTCAGTGCCTCGGCTTCTTTGATCAGGCCCACGTCCGAGAAATTGCCGACATAGTGCGTCACACCCATCTCGGGTGTCATGACCGCCTTGATCTTCAAAAACACGATGCCGTCTTGGCCACTGCGGCTCTTGATCCAGATTTCGCCCTGCCACACGCTGTCGGCCTGGAGTGATCGCCACATGGCTTCAAAAAACAGTAGGGAGTTTTGCTCCGATCTGAACAAGGTCACCGATTGACCTACAGACTCAATTGCGCTGTAGCCAGTTGCCAGAGCAAAGGCCTCATTCACGCGCAGTATTGTCCCTTGCGAGTCAGTCACCAGAGTGGCATTTTGTGCATCGAAGGCCGCGGTGGCAATGCGCAACTCGTCTTCGCTGTCTTGGCGCGCGACCTCGTATCGAGCTTGTTCGTGATGCAGGGCTTCGCCCTGCTTGACGAGCTCGGCCTGGAGCTCGCGCAGTTGCTGCTGCAGTTCATCAGACCCGGCCGCAACAGACTTTGTGGTATTCATGGTGTCAATCGGCTCGAATTAGGTGGCGAGCGTGATAATTTTTTTGAGCCGATCACGCCAGTAACTGTGTCACGCACAAGGCCAACGCTGCAAAATCCTGCGCACCCCGACTGCTGGCGGCATAGGTCCGTACCGGCTGGCCCACGGCAAAGGCCTCGGCCAGTTTGATGTCGTTGCGAATGCTGGGCAACACCCTGGGGGCTCCAAACTGGCGCGCAACATCTCCCGTGGTGGTGCGATGCTGGCGGATATTGTCCGCAGCCATGGTGGGCAGAAAACCCAACAGTTTGAGCCCCGGATTCTGGTTGGACATCACTTTAAACAACACGCGCATCAGCTGGCGGACACCTTCATACGACAACGGGTGTGGCACAAACGGCACCAGCACCCAGTTGGCCGCAGAGAGGGCGTTGAGCAGCAACAAGTCCAGCGACGGGGGCGTGTCGATGATCACAAGGTCAAAACGCTCTGCAATGGCCGGGTCGGCCAGAGCCCGCAAGAGCCGAAGTTCATCGCGCACACCGGTGCCATGCTCAAACAACTGATCAGCAGGAGCCAACGACAAGTTGGCAATGCTGGTGTTGCGCAAGGTGTCGACAAGCTGCGCCTGAGGGTCGGTGAACAGGCTGTGGAGGCATTTTTCACCTTGATGCACCTTGACGCCCAAGCCTACTGCGCAGTGTCCTTGCGAATCCAGATCGAGCAGCAGCACGCGCCAACCCAACGCTGCCAGCTCGGCTGCCAGGTTGACCGATGTTGTCGTTTTCCCAGCCCCCCCCTTGCGGTTGCATACCGCGATCACGCGCAGCGCTGCCGCTGCTGGCACACTCACGCCAAAGCCTCTTGTATGGCGGCGCGCAACGCAGTTTGATTGAAGGGCTTGGCCAAAGTAACCTTGACTCCAAGCAATTTGGCCGATTCCAGATTAAAAGATGAACTGATCGAACGGCGTCCACCCGATATGGCAATCAACGGGATGTTGTTACTCTGTTTGGCCAGCTCCATGATGAATTCAACACCGTCCATGTGGGGCATCAGAATGTCGGTGATGATCAAGTCGGGTTGGGCGCGCTGCAGCAGCGCCATCGCCTTGGCACCATCGTTTGCCTCTGTGGTCTTGTGCCCCTCTTGCTGCAGCATTTGCACCACGACATCCCTGAAAAATTCGTCATCGTCAATGACCAGAATATGTGACATGGAACTACTTTCTTTGGTTTCTGATCGTCAGAACAATTCAAACTTGAGTTCAGTACTCGTTTCTTCTTCGTGCCGTGCCGAGTGCTTGTGTTTGTTTTCTTCTTGCAGGTAGGCCGCCAGGACCTGGCCCAAAATCTCGGGTAACTGAGCCAGATCTTCGGGCGTCAATTGAGGCTGACCAGCCACTGTTTGCAAAAAGGCATTGCGCTGGGCAATGGCTGTGCGCATGCGGTCAATGCATTGGCTCACCACATCCTGGTATTGGATATGGCCCAAGACATCGGCAATGTCTTTTGCCAAGTCTTCATTGTGTTTGGTGACCACCGCAAAACGGGTCTTGAAGTACTGACTCATGTCTTCAAAATTCTCCTGCAGCTTCTGGATGGACACCACCGCGTGGGAAACATCCTCAAGCCCCTGGGAGGATTCGGCAATGCTGGTGGACATGCCGTCTTCAACCACTTGCAACGCCCGCCTGAGCCCGGCATTGATCTGCACGGCCACCTTACTGGAGTTGGCAGCCAGCAGGCGCATCTCATCGGCCACTACGCGAAATGCGGCGCCGGACGATCCCGCCCGGCTACCCTCAATGGCCGCATTGATGGCCAGTAAATGTGACTGCATGCTGATGGCTTGTACCGAGCCGACCAAACCACTGAGCTCTTTGATCTCTTTGACCACGCTTTGCACACTGTGGAGGTCACGCGTCATCTTTGTGGGCAGCTGTTCAATGAAGGTGCCGATCTCCATCAGGTACGCGACACTGTCCACAATGTCCTGACCGAGGCTATTGGCCTGCGGACTGGAGCTGTTGAGGTAAGTTACCAGCGTGTTGGCTGTGTCATAGAGCGAGCGCACTTGCTTGATGATGTCGAGCGCCGAATTTTCGGTGTCAACCACGACCTCTTTCAGCTTTTTATCGATTTCCTGGTCGAGCTGCAAGTGAACCTCAAGCAAAGCAGCGACGGGTATGGCGGTGCTGCCTTGCGCTGAGCTACTGGCCTTCTCTTCGACCGGGCTTGCACTGGCGCCGCCGCTGAACACCTTCTTCAGCATGAGGCGCCCTGCCAGCAGCCAGGACGAAACAGGAAAAGCGATTTTCATGCCCCTGGCAAAACCTGCTTGATGATCCGGGTCAGGTCAGTACCGCTGACGGGCTTGACCAGCCAGCCGGTCGCCCCGAGTTTTTTGGCATCGTCGCGTTTTTCTTGCTGACTCTCAGTGGTGAGTACCAGAATGGGCGTGAAGCGAAAACCACCAACCGCCCGCGCTTTTCCAATGAATTCGATGCCCCCCATGTTGGGCATGTTGATGTCGGTGATGATGAGATCGGGCTTGGCACCGGCTTTCAATTGGTCCAACGCAAGCTGGCCATCGCTGGCCGCCAGCACCTTGAAGCCGGAAATTTCCAGGCTGTTTGTCAAACTCATCCGCATCGTGCTTGAGTCGTCAACGATCAAAATAGTTTTCGCCATGAGGGTGTCCTTTTAATGGGGTTGTAGGGCGG
>JAUXQA010000016.1 GCA_030683195.1 Rhodoferax sp.
GCGGCACCCGCCGAGGTGCCGGCAATCACGGGGAACGGGTTTCCCGGTGGTGCGTTGCAGCTGCGCCGAATGTGCGCCACCGCATCGAGTACGCCCACTTGATAGGCGGCGCGCGCGCCGCCTCCCGTGAGGATCAAGCCGGTGGTCTTGGGTTCAGTCATGGCCTGTAGTGGAGGCAGGGCCAAGACCTATGCAAATCCGCTCCAGCATGAACCCGCACCACCCCGCTCACCGCAACTCAATCGTTGTGCTTGTTCTTGCCCTTGCCCTTGCCCTTGCCATGGCCGTTGCCCTTGCCATGACCTCGTCCGCGATCGTTGTCATGCTCGCGCTCGCGAACGTATTGCTGTTGATACCAGTCTTCATGCACAAAGTAGACCGGTTGGCCGCAAGCGGCGTACTCGCCACAATGCTTGCGCCAGTTCTTGGCGTGTCCCGGCGGCACATGCAGGTAGATCGGTGCCCGCTGCACCACGACCGCGGGCTGCTGAATGATGACCGGCTGCGGGTAGACGAGCACCGGAGGCATCGGCACGTTGCCGATATCAACGCGCCCATACAAACCCGGTTGGTTCACGCTGACGGAAACGCCCACATTGGTTCCAGCAACACTGGAGAGGCTGGCGGTGGCCAGGGCGAGAACAAGGAAGAAGTGCTTCATATCAGGTCTCCGGCAAAGTGCGTGCATTGTCAACGCACGGTACAGGCTTTGCGAGGATCCGTTGTGAATTTAGAAGTGACAATTTGCACACCGAACCGATGTTCGTACGTGCGCTACTTCAGCCGCTACCAGCACTCCGTCGTCGTCAGCGTTCCACCCATCACACCACGCGTGCCGGTGCTGGTCAGCGTGAACGTTCCACAAGGGTCCGCCGCCTGTGGCCCCGCAGGATCCGGGGTCGCCAAAATCGTGAAGGTGTTGGTTGTTAGCGTTAAGGATGCTCTGCAAAAATCAGGTGCAAACCTGATTGTGTGATTGTGCGATGGCAGAGACGATAGGCGCCATGAAACAAAGTGACCTTGGACTGAACCTGACGAACAAGCGGACCCGCAAGCGCGAGTTTCTTGACGAGATGAACCACGTGGTGCCGTGGGCCGACTTGGTCGCGTTGGTGACCCCGTTCGCACCCGCGGGCAAGAAGGGACGCCCGCCCTTTGCTATCGAGACGATGCTGCGCATTCACTTCATGCAGCAATGGTTCGGTCTGAGCGACCCGGCGATGGAAGAAGCCTTGCATGACGTTCCCTTGTACCGCGAGTTCGCGGGCCTGGACTGGACGACCCGTCTGCCTGACGAGAGCACCATCCTGCGGTTTCGTCACCTGCTGGACAAGCACAAGCTGGCGGTTCAAATCCTCGCGTTGATCAACGACATGCTGCGCGACAAGGGGCTGATGCTGCGTGCCGGGACAGTGGTCGATGCCACGCTGATTGCAGCGCCCAGCTCGACCAAGAACGCCAGCGGCGAGCGTGACCCTGAGATGCACCAGACCAAGAAGGGCAACCAGTGGTACTTCGGCATGAAGGCCCACATCGGCGCTGACGCCGAGTCCGGCTTGGTGCACACAGTCAAGGGTACGGCCGCGAATGTCAACGATGTCATTGAAGCCAACTCGCTGCTGCACGGTGAGGAGAGCGATGCGTTTGGCGATGCTGGCTACCAGGGTGCGCACAAGAGGCCGAACGCGAACGCCGGCGTGACGTGGCATGTGGCCATGCGGCCTGGAAAACGTGCAGTACTGGATAAGAACAAACCCGTCGATGCGATGGTCGACGAAGTCGAGCGGATCAAGGCCAGCATCCGAGCCAAGGTCGAGCATCCATTCCGGGTGATCAAGCGCCAGTTTGGCTTCGTGAAGGTACGCTATCGCGGGTTGAAGAAGAACACGGCGCAGCTCACAACACTGTTTGCGCTGTCCAACCTGTGGATGGCGCGCGGTAAGTTGCAGGGAGCCCAGGCATGAGTGCGTCTGGTGCGCGGAAAAAACGCCTGCGGCACGCCGGAAACTGCCATATCGATGTCGCCGAACACGCCCGCGAGTGATGAATCGGCCGCCAGCGTGATCGGCAACCCTCGATTCATCGTCCAGGCACATTCCAGAATGCATTGTTCAGAGCATCCCTAGGCACGGCAACAACGCGCGGCGTTGGCCGTCAATGCCGAGCTGGTGCAGCTCTACGGCCGCATCGGGCGCGTCCAACTGCGGTTTCTAGGTTAAAAAACAGAGGTTTCTATACACATGCCAGCTAACATGTACAAAAAATCCAGTTTTCTGTACATGTCCGACTCGGAAAGCTCTCTGAATGCCCTTTGACCGCAGTCAGCCCTACAACGGTTTGCCCCTGTTGCCGCCAGCTGCGGAGCTGGAAACGCGGGCGGTGTTGAAGCAGGCGATTGCGGCCAACCGGGTGCTGGCCAACCTGAGGGGGCTGGCGGCGCAAATTCCCAACCAGGGTGTGCTGATCAGCAGCATCGTGCTGCAAGAAGCGCGACTGTCTTCAGAGATCGAAAACATCGTCACAACCGATGACGCGCTGTACCGCGCCGAAGCCGACGCCAACGGCAAGGCCGACGCGCACACCAAGGAGGTGTTGCGCTACCGCGAGGCGCTGTACCACGGCTTCAACGCGCTCAAGCAACGCCCGCTGACGACCAACCTGTTCGTGGAGATCGTGCAGCTCATCAAGCAAAGCGCGCTGCAGGTGCGTGCCGTGCCCGGCGTGGTGTTGAAGAACGATGCGGGCGACGTGGTGTACACGCCACCCGCAGGGGA
>JAUXQA010000018.1 GCA_030683195.1 Rhodoferax sp.
CAACTGGTCCATGGCGGTGTCAATGGCCAGAAATTCGCCCTGAATTTCGTGAATCACCCGGGTTCTTGGCGCGTCATTCAGGCCTGTGCGCAGCAGCGCCAGCACCTCGCCGTCGGCCCGCCCACGCTGGCATTGATCCTGGTAGAGCACGACCTCGTCAAAGGCCGCCCCCAAAATCTGGGTTTGCTCGATGATGTCGGTGTCTCGCCGGTCGCCAGCCCCGCTGATGACCACCGAGCGGCGTTTGCCGGGCATGTTCTCGACCGCTCGCACCAGAGCCAGGATGGCGTCAGGGTTGTGCCCGTAGTCGGCAATGACGGTGGCACCCCGGTAGCTGAACAGATTGAACCGCCCCAGCGCGTTGTCGGTATCGTTGGCAAAGGTAGCCAGACCTTGAGCGATCGTGTCCCAGTCCAGCCCCAATGCCCAGGCCGCACCGACGGCAGCCATGACGTTTTCAACCTGGAAACCAATACTGCCCTGGTGAGTGATGGGCACGCCAGACAGGGGGAGCGTGTGTTGCTCTGCACCTTGGGCCGCAACCAGGCAACCGTCTGCCACATAAATGGTGCGATTGCCCTGCGCCAAATGGGTGGCCATGACCGGATGGTGACGGTCTGCCGCAAAAAAAGTAACCGAGCCAGGGCAATACCGGGCCATGGCCGCCACGATGGGATCGGCGGCATTGAGCACCGCCATGCCTTTGTCAGCGATGTTTTGCACGATCACGCGCTTCAAAACCGCCAGGTCTTCCACAGTGGTGATGTAGTTCAGGCCCAGGTGGTCGCCGCTGCCGACGTTGGTGACGACTGCGACATCGCAGCGATCAAAGGCCAGGCCTTCACGCAACATGCCGCCGCGCGCTGTTTCCAGCACTGCAGCATCCACGTCGGGGTGTTGCAATACGTTGCGCGCACTCTTGGGGCCACTGCAGTCGCCCGTGTCGATGCGCTGGCCGGCGACGTGAACGCCATCGGTACTGGTCATGCCGACCCGCAAGCCGCTGTGGGCCAGCAGGTGTGAGATCACGCGTACCGTGGTTGTTTTGCCGTTGGTTCCTGTGACAGCGACCAGCGGAATGCGGCCATTGCCGAGAGCACCAAACATGCTGGAGATGATGGCTTCACCCACCGCCCGTCCTTTGCCAAAGGAGGGCGAGATGTGCATGCGCAGGCCTGGCGCCGCGTTGACTTCGACCACGCCGCCGCCGCTCTCCTCCAGCGGATGGTGGATGCTGTTGCACACCATGTCTACGCCACAAATATCAAGCCCCACCATTTGCGCAGCCGCCACGGCGCGCTCGGCCACGGCAGGGTGGACGTCATCGGTCACGTCGGTGGCAGTGCCGCCTGTTGAAAGGTTGGCATTGTGGCGCAGGCTCACCCGCTGGCCTTGATCTGGCACCGACTCCGCGTTAAGGCCCTTGTTGGCCAGACACGCCAGTGCAATGTCGTCAAACCTGATTTTGGTCAGTGATGTCGCATGGCCTGAACCCCGGCGCGGGTCGCTGTTGACTTGCTCAACCAGCTCGCGAATATTGTGTGTGCCGTCACCCACCACATGCGGCGGGTCGCGGCGGGCGGCAGCCACCAGTTTGTCTCCGACGATCAAAAGCCGGAAGTCGTGACCGGGCAAAAAGCGCTCGACAAGAATTTCACTACCGAATTCTTTGGCGATTTTGTAGGCCCCCAGCAATTGATCACGTGACGTGATGTTGACAGTTACGCCTTTGCCCTGGTTGCCGTCTTTGGGTTTCACAACAACTGGCAGGCCGATGTCCAGTGCGGCGGTCCAGGCGTCTTCAGCGCTTTCGACGGCCCGACCCAGGGGGACCGGCACGCCTGCTGCGTCCAGTAGCCGTTTGGTGAGTTGTTTGTCCTGAGCCACAGCTTCGGCTATGGCCCCGGTCACATCCATTTCTGCTGCTTGAATTCGGCGTTGCCGGCTGCCCCAGCCCAGCATGACCATACTGCCTTCGGTCATTCGCTTGTAGGGAATGCCGCGCGCGACTGCCGCGTCCACAATGGCTCCAGTGCTAGGCCCGAGGCGCACATCCTCATCCAGCTCCCTCACCTGTTCCAGCGCCTGTTGTATGTCAAAGGGTGTGTCATCCTGAGCAGCCACACACAATGCTTGGGCCAGTTCAAGCGCAAGGCGGCCAACCGCTTCTTCTGAGTATTCAACAATCACCTGGAACACGCCGGCCTCCACCGTGGGTGCCGTGCGTCTGAATGTCACTGGACAGCCTGCCTGCGCCTGCAGGTCAATAGCGGCCAGACCCAGCACATGCGCCAGACTCACGCTGGTTTCGTGGCCAATCGGCTGCAGGCTGCTGATGCCTGGAAAGCGGGAGCGAAGCCTCGCCTCAAAGCCCTCCTGGTCGGTAATGGCGCATTCTTGCGGGGTGCACCGCACCACTACTTCAACGGCCGTGTGTTGGGTCCACAGGTTCGGGCCGCGAAGCGCCCGGATACGTGACAGTTCCATAAACTCAGTTCTTCAAGGGTGATGTGGATTCGAAGGTGCGCAGTCCCGCAGCAATCAGTTCGGGAGTAATGTCCAGGGCCCAGGCGGCAGCCACGGCAGCCATGACCATCTCGGGTTTGATGGCTTTGCTGGGGGGGAGTGATTTCAATGCGATCTGGGCCACTCTGTCCGGCCCCTGGGTCAGCACAATATGGTCGTTTTGCACAAATACGGCTCGCTCACCCCGGCTGCGGTGGTTGGCGATGGCCTCGTTTTCGGGGTCCACACCGTAAAAGATAACCTGACCGTCGCACAGGGCCGCCATTTCCACGACCTGGGGGTCGGCCGCGTTCAAGATGGCCGTGCCGTGCGGCAGGATCACGTCCACCTGGGTGCGCACCACGTTGAAGAGCTTGTCCAGGTCGTTGATGAAAAATTCCTCAAGTGACTCAAATCCGCTGACATCGGTGACCACGCCCACCGAGCATTTGTCGTAAGGCAGCCCTTCACTCAAGATGCCCCGGCTGCTGTGCTCAAACACCGCCACTTCGACTGACGGGTTGATGAGCAGGCGTTGCGCAGCGTCCCAAGGCCGGCAGTCGCGGGTCTGCACTTGCCGGGCTTTGAGAAAGAAGCCGTCTTCACAGGCCAGGCCCACTTGTTTGCCGCTGATGTGGACCAACCATGCGATCAGCCGGGATATACGGGCGGTGTTTTGAGTGCCGGTGATGCCCACTACCGGAATGCGACCGCTCTGAGAAGTTTCAAACAGGTGTTCGATGATGGCTTTGCCAACGGGTCGCGCCTGACCGCCTGCGGGCTTCAAATGAGCCAGCAGGCCGGGGCTGGCATTGACCTCAATGACAGCGCCGCGCTGCCCGGTCAACGGCAGGGCAATGTCCTGCAGCACCATGTCAACGCCTGCAATGTCCAGCCCGACCACGCGTGCGGCCAAGGTGGCAGCGGCTGCGACGCTGGGGTGGATGAGGTCGGTCACATCCAGGGCTACATTGCCATTGCGCTGAATAAGCACTTGTGCGCCAGACACGGGCACCGAATAGGCGGTAAAGCCCTGGCGCTCAAGCTCAAGAACGATCTCTGCCGAATTGTGGGGTTCGACCGTGTTCAGGGGCGCATCCTCGCCCTTGCCACGCCGGGGGTCGGTGTTGATTTGGCTGTTCACCAGTTCAATGATGCTGGATTGCCCGTCTCCCGTGACCCAGGCCTCTTCACCGCGAGCTGCCGCTACCACCCGGTTACCCACCACCAGCAGCCGGTGCTCGTTGCCGTTGATGTATTGCTCCACGATGACGCTGCCGCCTCCACGGCCTTCAAGGCGGGCCAGCTCAAACGCGGATTCAATGTCATGTCGATCGCGCAAGTCCAGTGAGACGCCTCGCCCGTGGTTGCCGTCGTAAGGTTTGACAGCCACCGGCAGACCAATGTCCTGGGCGGCTTGCCACGCGCTTTCAGCGGTCTTGACCAACTGGCCTTGCGGCACCGGGACGCCGCACGACTGCAGGAGCGATTTGGTCAAGTCTTTGTCACTGGCAATTTCCTCGGCAATGGCACTGGTCTGGTCGGTCTCGGCAGTCCAGATGCGCCGCTGTTCTGCGCCAAAACCCAGTTGCACAAAGTTACCCTCAGTCAACCGGATGTGCGGAATGCCACGGTCGGTGGCTGCTTCCACAATATGGGCGGTGCTGGGCCCCAGGCATTTGTTGTCCACCAACTCGCGTAGGTGCGCCAAAGTGGCGTCCAGATCAAAAGCCTCGTCTTCAATGGCTGCCATGACCAGGTCACGTGCGGCTGCCAGTGCTGCGCGCCCAACTTGCTCCTGGCGCGTGCGAAATGCCACTTTGTAGATACCCCGCACCGGGGTTTGTCGTGCTTTGCCAAACCCGGTGCGCATACCCGCCAAGTTTTGCAGCTCAAGCGCGGTGTGCTCCAGAATATGCGCCGGCCAGGTGCCTTCACGCAGACGTTGCAGAAAGCCGCCTCGTACCCCGGGGCTGCAATGGTGCTCAATGAGCCCTGGCAACCAGGACGACAGCCGTTCATAGAAGCCAGGCAGGGTGTTGGACGGATGGTCTTCCAGTTCGCCAATGTCGACCCAGGCTTCAATCACGGGCCTATAGGTCCAGATATTGGGGCCACGCAGGTAGGTGACTCGCAGCAATTCAATGTTCTTCTTGGTCATGAATATCAACAGTTTTGGCAGTCAGGCACTGCGGGCGTGATCCCGGAAAATTTGAGAGGCACCGCTTCTGGGCACAAGGCGCACATGATAATTGTCATCCAAACCTGATATGCGGCGTTAAGGTGTCCGGTTTATAAATTTTTCAGTCTGTTCCCACCTCCCGCTTGGCTGAAAATCCCTACGGGTTGGCAGGTAAGACCACTCCGCATCGCTATTGAAGAACCCCTGGCCTCAATGACAAACGAAATTCGAGCAAACGAAACCTTGGTGAGCGACATTCCATCGGGTTTGCGCCTGAATGCGCTAGCGCAACTCCAAACC
>JAUXQA010000039.1 GCA_030683195.1 Rhodoferax sp.
CCAGTTACCAGCAGCCCCTGGACACCTTTGCCACCAACGTGATGGGCACCGCTAACTTGCTCGACGCGCTGCGTGACCTGCCCGGCGTGCGCGTGGCGGTGATGGTAACGACTGACAAGGTGTATCAGAACCGCGAGTGGCCTTACCCGTACCGGGAAGACGACGCCCTGGGCGGTCATGACCCCTACAGCGCCAGCAAAGCCGCATCAGAATTGGTGATTGCCAGTTACCGCTCCTCTTATCTGGAACCAGCCGGTATTGCTGTAGCGAGCGCGCGCGCCGGCAACGTCATTGGCGGGGGAGACTGGTCTGAGGATCGACTGATCCCCGACGCCGTGCGTGCCTGGCAAGCCAAGCAGCCTCTGGTCATTCGCAATCCCCATGCCACTCGACCGTGGCAGCATGTGCTTGAGCCTTTGGCGGGCTATTTGGCGCTTGCCCGCCAACTGTGGGCAAAACCCGGCTTGGCGGGGGCCTACAACATGGGTCCAAGTCCGCATGCGGCAGCTTCGGTCGAAAATGTGATTAATTTGGCCTCTAGCCGGTGTGATTATTGTGTGGTCAAGTATGAAAACAGTAGCAGCTCTTTGCATGAGGCCAAGAGCCTTGCACTTGAGACAGCCAAGGCCAGCGGTGCTTTAGGACTTCATCCACGTTGGTCTTTGGCAGAGTCCGTTCAGAAGACTTTTCATTGGTACCGTGCACAACAGGCCGGGGCCAATGCAAGAGATTTGTGTGAGTCGGACATCACAGAATTTGAAAACAAACAGATTTCGACGAGTTAATAAATGGAAAACGCCAAGACACAAGCCCTGCGTGCCCAAATAGCGGCGCTGGTGGATGAATATGCCGCCATCGCTTTGGCGCCGCAGCCTTTTTTGCCAGGCCTCACGGCCGTTCCGCCCTCTGGCAAAGTCATCGGCTCGCAAGAGCTCAAAAACATGGTTGAGGCCAGCCTGGACGGATGGCTGACCACCGGCCGCTTCAATGCCGAATTCGAGATAAAACTCGCGACTTTTATCGGTGTGAAGCACCTCATCACTGTGAATTCTGGATCGTCCGCCAATTTGGTGGCCTTCAGCACCCTCACGTCGCCGAAGCTAGGCGAACGAGCTATTAAAAGAGGCGATGAAGTGATCGGCGTAGCCGCAGGCTTCCCCACCACGGTCAACCCGATTCTTCAGTTTGGCGCTGTGCAGGTATTTGTAGATGTAGACCGCCTGACGCACAACATCGACGCCAGTAAAATCGAAGCCGCCATTGGCCCCAAAACCAAAGCCATCATGCTGGCGCACAGCTTGGGTAATCCGTTTAACCTGGATGTGGTTACCGCCCTGTGCAAGAAATACGGACTGTGGTTGATCGAGGACTGTTGTGATGCTCTGGGCAGCACTTACCGTGGACAGATGGTGGGCACTTTTGGGGACATTGCCACGCTAAGTTTTTACCCGGCACACCACATCACCATGGGAGAGGGCGGGGCAGTGTTTACCAACAGCGACGAGCTCCAAACCATTGCAGAGAGCTTTCGCGACTGGGGTCGGGACTGTTATTGCCAGCCGGGCAAAGACAACACGAGCGGCAAACGGTTTTGTCAAAAAATGGGCGGTTTGCCCCAGGGGTATGACCACAAGTACACCTACAGCCATCTAGGCTACAACCTCAAAATCACCGACATGCAGGCCGCTTGCGGACTGGCCCAACTTGACAAGGCGCCGCAGTTCATTCAAGCCCGCAAAGATAACTTTGCCTTCCTGAAAGAGCGGCTCAAGGCATGTGAGGAATTTGTCAACCTTCCTGTGGCGACAGAGCATGCCGACCCCTCGTGGTTTGGTTTTCCGATCACCCTCAAGGACAACAGCCCTGTCAGCCGACTTGAATTGTTGACCTACTTAGATCAGAACAAGGTGGGAACTCGCCTGCTTTTCGCCGGTAACCTAACTAAACAACCATATATGGTTGGGGCTGAGTTTCGCGTGAGTGGTGAATTGGCGAATACGGACCATGTCATGCACAACACGTTTTGGATTGGCGTGCAGCCAGCGCTGACTATTGAGATGCTGGAGTTTGCAGCCTGCAAGATTGAAGGGTTTTTAGGTGTTGCGTTTTAATTTCTTCTACGTTCATTTCGATTCATAAATATACGTTAGTAATAAAAGTCAAATCCAATGATCAAGTCAATTCCAAATAAGCTCTTTGTCCTTGAAATGGCCAACAACCACATGGGTGATTTGGCGCATGGTTTGGAGGTGGTTCGGCAATTTGGCGCAGTGTGTCGCGACTTCCCGGAATTCAGCTTTGCATTCAAGCTGCAATACCGGGACCTTGATACCTTCATCCACCCGCTCATGCAGGGCCGTGACGATATCAAGTACATCAAGCGCTTTTCTGAGACCCGCCTGTCGCGGGATGACTTTGACCGTTTGGCGGCCGAAATTCGTGCCAACGGCTTTCTCACGATGTCGACGCCGTTCGATGAGGCTTCGGTTGACGTCATTGACGCTCAGCACCTTGACATCATCAAAATTGCCAGTTGCTCGTTCACCGACTGGCCCCTGCTTGAGCGTGCGGTGGCCAGCGACAAACCCATCATCGCGTCGACGGCGGGCGCCACGCTGGAGAGCATTGACCGCGTGACCAGTTTTTTCAGTCACCGAAACAAGGAATTCGCCATTCTGCACTGCGTGGGTGAGTACCCCACAGCTGACGAAAAGCTCCATGTGAGCCAGATTGACCTGCTGAAGAACCGTTACCCTGGTGTGCGGATCGGCTTTTCGACGCATGAAGATCCTGCCAACGTAGACATCATCAAAATCGCGGTTGCCAAAGGTGCTCAGGTTTTTGAAAAACACGTCGGGTTGCCCACAGACACCTACGCGCTCAACGCGTACTCGGCCAGCCCAGCGCAGATCCGGGCGTGGCTGGAGGCGGCGCGTTACGCCGTTACCCTTTGCGGCATTGGTGATGTGCGTTTGCCTCCCAATCCAGCTGAAGCGAGTAGCCTGCTCAGCCTCAGGCGCGGCGTATTCGCAAAGCGCAACATAAAGGAGGGCGAAGTCGTGCTACGAGAAGACATCTACTTTGCATTTCCGCCTCAAGAAGGCCAGTTCACCGCCAATGATTGGTCAAAGTACGCCCGGTTTGTTGCACAGTCTGCAATTGCCCAAGATGGCGGATTGTTTGCCTCAAACGCACTGTGCATGGATACCCGTGCCGATGCCCTGAATGCTGCACAACAGGTCAAGGCCTTGCTGGCAAAAAGTCACATCACCGTGCCTGGCGGCGCTGACCTAGAGTTGTCACATCATTACGGAATGGATCGATTTGACGAAGTGGGCTTGACGATGATTACGGTCGTCAATCGCGGCTATTGCAAAAAGCTACTTGTGTCTTTGCCGGGGCAGCAGCATCCAGAGCAGTACCACAACCAAAAGGAGGAAACCTTTCACATCCTGTATGGGGAGGTTGAAATCACCTTAAATGGCGTTACGAATACATATCGACAAGGTGATGTGATCAACGTTGAGCCAGGTGTGCGTCATTCGTTTGTGAGCCAGACCGGGAGTGTCATTGAAGAAATTTCGTCTACGCACTTCAAGCACGATTCTTTTTACACCGACGACAAAATCAACCAGAACGTCAACCGGAAAACGGTTTTGACCTACTGGATGAATTGAACAAGGAGCCAACATGTCCATCATCATTGAAATGCCTGAAGACCGGTTAACGCCTCAGGAGCGCGCCAAACGCGAAGGCTTGGCACAGCGCAAGCCCTACTTGGCGCAAAAACTGTCGCAAATTACGGCGAGAGAGGCGCGCGGTGAAATTAGTCCAATCATTCGACTTGAGAAAAGCTACCTCTGTAATTTTCAATGCACGCATTGCTCCGCCGAGTACTACATGGACCGCCATTTGGAAAAAGTGGTGAAGGCGGAAGATACGCGTAAAAAAATTGACTTGAACGACATCCGCGAGTTGTCGCGGCAGGCCGACGAAATTGGCCTCGCTCGTTTTGTGATTACCGGGGGCGAGCCATTGGTGATGAAGGACTTTGACGCGGTCGTGGAAGCCATTGACCCCGAGAAGCACTACATCATTACCGATACCAATGGGTGGTTTCTAGATGCGAAGAGGGCAGCGCACATGAAGTCCATTGGCGTCGAGAAAGTCCAGCTGTCGCTCGACAGCATGATCGAAGCGGATCACGACAACTTCCGAAACAAGAAAGGGTCTTACAAGCGTGTCATCCGAGCAGTGGATGAATCCCTTGATGCGGGCCTTAATTTGTTGCTCTCCACCGTGTTGATCAGGGGGCGCGCCAAGACCGATGAGTTTTTGAGTATGTGCGAGTACGCCAAAGAGAAGGGCGTCGGCCTCTATGTCTCCTACGCCAAACCCACGGGCTCCTGCTCTGACCACCCAGAGTTTGTCATTGAGAAAGAGGACGCAGATATCCTCCGTGAATTGGAAAAAGAGTTTCCAGTCTTCAGTCACATGACCCCTTCGTATGGCTCTTACAAAGGCTGCATCACAGTCAAGGGAATCATCACCGTCACGTCGGATTTTGAGGTCACGCCCTGTCCCTACATTGATATGTCTTTAGGCAATCTGTGGGATACACCCTTGAAGGAAGTTTTGGCGCGAGGCATGCGCAACCCGTGGCTCGGTCCCCACCGGCCTGACTGCATCATCGGCGAAGACCCCAAGTTCATAACGCTGCACCAGACCAAAACACATGGTGCCAAGTTCTTGCCAATCCCATGGGGAGAAGGCTTTTCTGATGACGACTCAGTCAGTGCTGAAATTCTTCCTAGGAAGGGACTTTCAGCTATCCCGATCCGGGTTATTTGACGCAGTGCGCGCAGAGATTCCCTCAATCAATTAATGAATAGAAACATGAATAATCCAGGGTTGGAGTTTGATAGCTTTGGACGGTTGATTCCGTCAGGATTCACCCACAAAGCCAACATAAGCTCGAGGCGCTATTTCAAGGTCAATGGTGCAAAACCTAATTCCTCTGCCATCTACCAAAAGACTGCGGAGTGCTTAGGGCAGCCCGAAGGCTTGAGTTTGAGCCAATTTCAGGCGAAAGTGGAGTCGTTGCATGCGCTGCTGGCGCAAGACGAGACATTGAAAGATATTGGTCGCTGCGACCCGGTCCCCTTCATATTGCCCAAGGGCAGTGTTACGGCTGACTTAAAAACATCCATGTCCGCCTATGTGGCAGGGTTGAGCGCGTCATTTACCAAAGAATTTCCCAAGAACCGATTCACCGACCACTCTATTGCCGAGTGGAAGGGCCAGTTTGGCGTCAATCCAAAGTCCCGGGAGGGCACGGTCTTGGAACGAAGCAAATCAGAGTCGGTGGTCGGGCTGTTCTTGCCCAGTTTGTCGGAGTATTCATTGCCGGCAGCCTACGAAGCGATTTCAAAGTTGCCTCACTCGTTCGCCCTGTCAGGTTTTTTTGAGATTGCTTCCGTTTTGATTGGGACGCCCGGATATTTGATAAATTCCGAGGCATATTCGCCCTTGTTGTGGGCGACTGCAAATATTGCAGATCACCAAGCTGGTGGATTTCATTTTGCTGCATATGGGAACGATATGACATTGAACTATCGAGCTCACCTTAATGAGGTTTCAGAGTACTGGTGGAGTGGTTTATCATTTATTGATGTCGGATCGTAATCAGATTGATGAATTAAATTTAAATTTATTTGGCGAGCGCTTTCTTATGAAAAAAATCCTATTTATTGTCCCGATGCATATAACGTTTGAATCGTTTATGAATCCTGCTCACAATTCAAGATCCTTTAAGAAAAAGGACGGTAAATATTACAATAGTCTTTCTACAGACCTGCCTCTTGGGCCACTCTCAATGAGTGCATACCTCAAGAAATTTGAAAATGTTGATGTAAAACTCATTGATTTCAATGCAGAAATTAATATGCTTGATGGGTTTGCGTATGATTGTTTTTATGATTGCTGCGTGGAACTCCTTAAGGGGCTCGATTATTCGCCAGACATAGTTGGTGTTTCTTCGCTCTTTAGTCCGTCATTCTTTAACTTCATGGATTGCGGAAAGGCAGCAAGAGAGCTATTTCCAAATGCCTTGGTAATTGGAGGTGGAAACATACCTACGAATAGCTACTCTCGAATTTTTAATGAGTTGAATTGCACCTATTTTGACGGTCTTTGTTTTGGCGAAGGTGAAAAGCCACTTCTGGGTCTTATTCAATCTCAAGACCCGTTTCTTTATATGAATGAGTCCAGCTCATGGATTACAAAGAAGAAGGTTGCAAAAGATGCTGATTTATTTCTTCCAAAGCATGATTTCATTGATGACCTCGATGAAATCCCATTCTTTGACTATGACTTATGCAACACAGAGAAGCATGCAACAAACCCTGTGACTAGTAGTTTTCATAGTGTCGAAAACCAGCTCGGTTTCCATATCATGACGTCTAGGGGCTGTCCCTATTTGTGCACCTTCTGCGCATCGCATCGAACGCATGGTAGGAAGATGCGAGTTCATACGGTAGATAGAGTCCGAGCGGATCTCACCCGCTTGAGTGAAGAGTATGGCGCCACCACGGTTGTATTTCAGGACGATCACCTGATGAGCGACAAGGATCGCGTGTATGAGATATTGAAAATTGTGGGCGAGCTGAAATTGGAAGCATTATTCCAGAATGGATTAACGCTGTATGCGCTCGACAGGCCTATGTTGGAAGCATTTTATGCAGCTGGGGTTAGGCATTTGGTTTTGCCTGTTGAGTCGGGAAGTGAGAAGGTCTTGAAAGAGCAGATGCAAAAACCCTTGAAGTTTCGTATTTCAGAGCGGGTTGCCAAAGACTGTCGTGAAATTGGAATATATACAAATACAAATATATTGATTGGAATGCCTGGTGAAACTAAGGCTGACCTAGATGAAGGTCGAATAAATTTAAGAAAGATTAAAACCAATTGGTTTAATATTGCATGTGCTAGCCCTATTGTTGGTAGTGACATGCATACCTTGGCAACTGAAAAAGGCTATATAAAGTTTGACACTTTGGGTTCTGATTATCGAAAGGCTGTGATTGAGACTGAAGATTTTACACCTGAGTATATTCAGGAGTTTCAGTACTTGATGAATCTGGAGCTAAACTTTGTTTATAATAATGATATCTTGTTGGGTGAGTATGAGACTGCACTGAAGGCATTTAAGAATGTCATCCGAATAAAGTCGGATCATGCATTCGCTCACTACTGTGCTGCTATCTGTTACAAGGGGATGGGTGATGACGCTAGCCACAATAAGCACATGGATTTGTATTTTGAAAACTCAAAAACTGAATTTTGGTTGAAGTATGTAAATTACTTCAAATTTCCATTGATGGTGAGCGATTCCGCTTTGGCTATGTAGGTGCCATTTACGGCCAGTGGGATGAATTTAATGTATTGTCGTTGTTAATATCTGAGTGAGTGCATGAGTACTCGTTCATCGTTTAAAAGATTTTGACTTCGGTCAATATTCAATTCTTGGTTGAGGTATAGAATTGGGAGGTTTTGATGATCGATTTTTCGAGCGATATAGATTCAGTTATTTTGAAATCGCGTTTGATCAAACTTATGTCTGGGATGTAGAAGTTCCTTGCGAAATTTCCAATATCCGAAGTTTGAAGGGCTTTGATAGTCACCTTGCTTTTTGAAGCAAGAACGTCTTTGGTGAGGCGGGCCAAATTTTCGATGGAGATTGATCTAGATGACCCAACGTTATGTATGGATTTATTCTTGTCGCTCAGCATTAACCGAATTAACCAGTTGGTTGCATCACCCATGTACAAATAAGACCTTACAGGGCTGCCATCACCAGTGATGACTATTTCTTCATTGTGGATA
>JAUXQA010000042.1 GCA_030683195.1 Rhodoferax sp.
AGTGTGTTGATGTCCCCCGGCGGGCGCGCACAGCATGCGAATGATCTTCGCACGTACCTGCACACAGGCATCCAAAACATGCTGAATCGGCCCCGTATCGTAACTGGTTACCGCGCTGACGGAAGCGAGTTTTCGCTGCGCTTGTCGGTCACCGAGACACGCGTGGACGATGAGCTGTACTTTATTGGCCTGATGCAGGACTTCACCCAAATCAAGGCCAACGAAGCCCAGCTGATTGAAGCCAAAGACAAGGCCGAGGTGGCCAACCGGCTCAAGAGTGAGTTTTTGGCCAACATGAGCCACGAGATCCGCACGCCCATGAACGGCATTTTGGGCATGACCCAGCTGGTGCTGGATACAGACCTCAACCCCGAGCAGCGCGAACACCTCACCTGGGCGACCGAGTCGGCGGGTCATTTGCTGGTCATCATCAACGATATTCTGGATTTCTCAAAAATCGAGTCCGGGGCGCTGGAGCTGGAACTCGTGCGCTGCATGCCTGATCAGGTGTTGCGCCACACGGTGCGCTCGCTCAGCGGCATGGCTGAGCAAAAAGGCCTGGCATTGACTTTCCGGTGCACACCCGCTGTGCCTGCCGAGGCGATGCTAGACCCCGTGCGGCTGCGGCAAATTCTGATCAACCTGATTGGGAACGCCCTCAAGTTCACCGCCCAGGGCAGCGTGCACGTGCTCATGGACGCTTGCGCGACCGAGGAGCAGGCGGTGATGTTGTCCATCAGCGTGACTGACACAGGCATTGGGTTCGATCCAGCTCGGGCGGAGTCGTTGTTCAGCCCGTTTGTGCAGGCCGATGGCAGTATTTCGCGTTCTTTTGGCGGAACCGGGCTGGGGCTGGCCATCACGCGCAGTCTGGTCTCACTCATGGGTGGCAATATTCAGGCCCGGAGCACACCGGGCGCAGGTTCAGTGTTTTCGCTCACGCTCAAATGCACCTTGCCGCAAGGCGATGCCCTGGCATTGGCACTACCAGAGGCCAGTAGTCCCGCTGCGCCTGCCCGGTCTTTGCATGTGTTGCTCGCGGAAGATCATCCTGTGAACCAGAAGCTGGTCAGCGTGCTGCTGGCCAAAATGGGCCATACCTTTGTACTGGCCGAGGACGGTCAGCAGGCCTTGACGCAATGGGCCAGCCAGCGCTTTGACCTGGTGCTGATGGATGTGATGATGCCGCAGGTTGACGGCCTGGAAGCCCTGGCCCAGTTGCGTGCAGCGGAGCTTGGCACCGGTCAGCGCACCCCCGTGCTCATGGTGACCGCTCACGCCATGACTGGCGATCGGGAGCGGTTTTTGGCCGCCGGAGCCGATGGCTACGTGTCCAAGCCCATTTCACCCAAATTGCTGGCAGCCGAAATGGCCCGCGTGCTGGGCTGATCCATCAGTAGGGGCTGTCAAACCCCAGGCGGTGCAAGATGTCGGTCTCGCGCAGTTCCATGACCTGCGCATCTTCGTCTTCATCATGGTCCCAGCCCTGCGCGTGAAGCGCACCGTGCACCAGCAGGTGGGCGTAATGCGCCTCCAGGGTCTTGCCCTGTTCCTTGGCTTCGGCAGCCACCACGGGCGCGCACAGCACCAGGTCGGCAGTGACGAGGGGCTCTTGCGTGTAGTCAAAAGTCAGCACGTTGGTGGCGTAATCTTTTTGGCGGTAGTCGCGGTTCAGGGTCTGGCCCTCTTCGGCGTTCACGATGCGCACCGTGATTTCGGCATTGCTTTGCAGGGCATGGCGCAGCCAGCGCGTGACTTTGCTGCGCCCCAGGGTGGCGCGGTGCAGTGCCACGTCGTCAATGGATTTGCCGAATTGCAGGGAGAGGGTGAGTTCGTTGAGCATGGTTATTGAATGAAATAGGGCTCTAGCCGGCGTATTTAAAGGGTGAGTAGCTATTAATATGTATGCTTAAACCAGTTTCTTGCGGCTGGCGCGTGGCCGTGCCACGACCGCCTGAACTTCCGGGTCGGCATCGTCCCGTCGGTACAGGTTGATGCGCCCGGGCGCGTCATAGGCATCCACAATGCGCGCCACCAGCGGGTGGCGCACCACGTCCGCGCTGGTAAAGCGGCAAATGGCAATGCCCTCGACCCGCTTCAATACCCGCTCGGCGTCAATCAGGCCACTCAGTTGGGTCTTGGGCAAGTCAATCTGGCTCACATCCCCCGTGACCACCGCCTTGGAGCCAAAGCCGATGCGGGTCAAAAACATCTTCATTTGCTCGGGCGTGGTGTTTTGGGCCTCGTCCAGAATCACAAAGGCCGTGTTGAGCGTGCGCCCACGCATGAAGGCCAGCGGCGCAATCTCGATGGTCTGGCGCTCCAGTGCTTTTTGCACCTGTTCAAAGCCCATCAAGTCGTACAAGGCGTCATACAAGGGGCGCAGGTAAGGGTCGATCTTTTGGGCCAGATCGCCCGGCAAATAGCCCAGGCGCTCGCCAGCTTCCACAGCGGGGCGGGTCAGCACAATGCGCTGCACGGCGTTGCGCTGCAGGGCGTCCACGGCCATGGCCACGGCCAGGTAGGTTTTTCCGGTGCCGGCCGGGCCTATGCCAAAGGTGATGTCGTGGGCGGTGATGCTGTCCAGGTAGGTGGCCTGGTTCAGGGTGCGGGGCTTGAGGTCGCTGCGCTTGGTTTTGAGCGCATGGCTCTCGTTGTTGTCCATGCTGCCGTCACCGGCCAGCATGAGCTGCACGGTGGTGGTGTCGATTGGGCGCGCGGCCATCTCATAGAGGGCTTGCAGCATCTCCATGCCGCGTTTGGCGTTGGCCTTGGTGCCGTCGACCTTGAATTGCTCGTGGCGGTGGGCAATTTTGACTTGCAGCGCCGCCTCGATGGTGCGCAAATGCTCGTCCATGGGGCCGCACAGGTGCGAGAGCCGGGTGTTGTTGGGCGGAGAAAACAGGTGTCGAAGGATCAAGTTGATAATTCCAGAAAAATGTTACCCATGATAGGCAAGAAATGATCGGCAAACTCACAGGCATCCTCAGCGACAAGAATCCACCCCAGGTGCTGGTGGATTGCAATGGCGTGGGCTACGAGGTTCAAGTGCCCATGAGCACGTTTTACAACCTGCCGGAGACCGGCGCCCGGGTCAGCCTGCTGACCCAATTTGTGGTGCGCGAAGACGCCCAGATTTTGTATGGGTTCGAGAACGCGGGCGAGCGCGAGGCCTTTCGCCAGCTCATCAAGATTTCGGGTGTGGGACCGCGCACTGCGCTGTCGGTGCTCTCTGGCATGAGCGTGGGCGAGCTGGCGCAGGCCATCACCTTGCAGGAAGCCGGTCGGCTGGTCAAGGTGCCTGGCATTGGCAAAAAGACGGCGGAGCGCCTGTTGCTTGAACTCAAGGGCAAGCTCGGCCCTGACATTGGAATTTCGGCCAATATCTCCAGCGATGCCCAAGTCGATATCTTGCAGGCGCTGCTGGCGTTGGGCTACAACGACAAGGAAGCCGCCGCAGCCCTGAAAGCCCTGCCTGCGGATGTGGGCGTGAGCGAAGGCATCAAGCTGGCGCTGCGGGCTTTGGGGAAGTAGGGCGGACTCTACTGCGCGTCCCTGACCGCCCGCCCATTCACCGCCTGCACCGGCCGGGCGTTGTTGGGGAAGAGTTGGGAGAACAGCCTGATCTGGCCGGGGCTCACCGTGGTGGGCTGCTTCAGCACCATCCACAGCACTCCCTCGGTGCAGGGCGGCGTGGTGAGCGAGCCCATGAACTGGTAATAGCGCTGGTCTTTGGGCAGCAGTTCGTTCATGTTGATCAGACCGGTGGGCAAGCGCACGCGATCCCCGGCGTCCAGCGGCATGTGTGTCCAGACCTTGTCAATCAGGGCGTTGGCTGCGCCCGCTTCCAGTAGCACCGCCACAACCGCCAGTTGACCCTCCAGATTTTTGTGCACCAGATGGGCCACCATGGAAAAGCCCTTGTAATTGACGCGTTCTTCCGACGGATGATGAAAGTGGAACTGGATCAGCTTGAACGTGGAGTCGCGCACGGTAACCGAGTTGTCGCCATATAGGTCGACCTGAATGGTGTGG
>JAUXQA010000045.1 GCA_030683195.1 Rhodoferax sp.
ACCCCGGACGTGGGCCCCGGCGCGTGCGGGTCCGCACCCAATTGACCGCCACGCCCGACGGCGCAGGTGGCACGGCAGAGCGCCTGTGCGTGATGTTTTTGCAAGATCAGCGCGAAATCGAAGCTCGCATGCGAACCGAGAAAATGGCCAGCATGGGCCGCATGTCGGCCGCTGTTGCCCATGAAATTCGCAATCCGCTGGCGGCCATTGCCCAGGCCAATGCCCTGCTGGAAGAAGACCTGTCAGATCCCCGGCACCGGCAACTCACGCACATAGTGCAGCAAAACGTCAAACGGCTGGACAAAATCGTGGATGAGGTTCTGGACATCTCCCGTGTTCAGTACCGTGAAAATACTGCTGCATCCGAAACTCTTCTATTGATTCCGTCGGTCGAGCGGATCTGTCTTGACTGGCAAGCCCAGACCGGTAACCCTCAGGCAGTGCAGCTTCACCTGTCTGCCTTGGTTGTGGAGGTTCGGTTTGAGACAGAACACTTGCGCCGCGTTCTGGTCAACCTGCTGGACAATGCACGCCGGTATGCGAGCCCTCAAACGGGGGCCATTCAAGTGTTTGCAGGCGCCTCCTCGGTGGGACAAGGCCTTTTGAGTGTCTGGAGCGACGGCGCCGTGATGGACCAATCGGTGGAGCGGCATTTGTTTGAACCTTTTTTCTCCTCGGAAAGCCGCTCCAGCGGCTTGGGTCTGTATATATGCCGCGAGCTGTGCGAACGCCACGGGGGCCATATCGCCTATTACCGGACGAAAAAAACCGTCCAGGGCAAATTACGTGAGGGCAATGAGTTCATGGTGATGTTTGAGGCCAAGCCCCTGCACAATGATGGCCTTGTTCTACCTGACTCCACTGCTCCAAACCCATGGCCTCAAACCCAGCTCTGATGAGTGCAGCCCGAATACTGGTCGTCGACGACGAGCCGGATCTGAGGACGCTGTATGAACTCACGCTGCTGCGCGAAGGCTACAGGGTGGATACAGCCGAGAGCTGCGCCCAGGCACTGCAGTGCCTCAGTGAGCAGCGTTTTGACGTGGTGATTACCGACATGCGCCTGCCCGATGGGTTGGGGCTGGACCTGATTCGCCAGCTCAAGACAGACCAGCGCCCAGAGCGCTGCGTGGTGATCACGGCCTACGGCTCGGCCGACAATGCCGTGGAGTCACTGAAAGCAGGCGCTTTCGATTATTTGACCAAGCCGGTTGACCTCAAGCAGTTCAGGGCGGTGATTGCGTCTGCTGTCCAGAACCCCGCTTCACAACCGGCCAGGCGCCGGGACCACGATGGATCGCCGGCACTCCTGGAGGGTGGTGCGTCCCGTTTATCGAAAGGCGAAACCGCGCTGCAGCGCCTGGTCGGTGACTCACCGTGCATGTGCATGGTGCGTGAGCGCATCGTCAAAGTCGCGCGCGGTATGGCGCCTGTCCTCATTACAGGCGAGTCGGGCACTGGCAAAGAGTTGGTGGCCGGCGCTATCCATGCCAACAGCCACCGGTCGGCACATGCACTGGTTGCGGTGAACTGCAGCGCCATCCCTGAAAACCTGCTGGAAGCGGAGTTTTTTGGCGTTAAAAAAGGCGCTTACACGGGCGCTACCCAGGATCGGGAAGGCTTCTTCAAAGCTGCAAGCGGCGGCACCCTGTTCCTCGACGAGATTGGAGACCTGCCGCTGGCCATGCAATCCAAACTTTTGCGGGTCATTCAGGAGCGGGTGGTGCGCCCCATCGGATCGACTCACGAGGAAACGGTTGACGTTCGCATCATCAGTGCAACGCACAAAAACCTGGCGGCCGAGGTACAGGCCGGACGTTTTCGGCAAGACCTCTACTACCGCTTGAACGTGATTGACATTGTCCTGCCGCCTCTGCGGGAGCGTCGGCAAGACCTGCCAGCATTGTGCAAGGCTCTGCTTCACAGGATTGCACACGAGTCGGGTATTCCCGAGCCCACATTGTCCCAGGCGGTGCTCGATCAACTCGCGCTTGATCCGCTCACGGGCAATGTGCGGGAGTTGGAAAACCTCCTGCACCGGGCCATCGCCCTGAGTGAGCACAACGATCTCCAGATTGAATCCTCAGCTCGCATTGCACCAGAGCAAGTACCTACGCGGGTGGGGCTAGAGACAGCATCAGTGCCAGAGGGGCCACCGGCCATTCCCACCGACTT
>JAUXQA010000056.1 GCA_030683195.1 Rhodoferax sp.
CGTTTAGCGATTCAAATGCCACGAAGATAGGACAAAATCACCCTCCCGTTTGTTCGATAGAGCACAGACCTTAACCTGCGCTGCGACCGATGCGCAGGTGTTCATAAAGTGCTGGGCCACTTTACAACGCTTCCCTGGTGGTGCCGGTCATCACGGTACGCGTGATGGATGACGGACTGAGGGCCGAGATCATCAACAACTGTTGCGAGATCTCGCGCCCAGGTGTTGATAACTGGAGCGCGGAGAGCCGCGACCTACAGAGGTCCGAACCGATCCTCAATACGTCGAAGGTGCACGACGTGGCCGCCCTTGCCTTCTCGGACGAGGGTGGGCAGAACATGTTCACGGTAGCTGGTAAGGGCAGCAGAAACTGTGATTTTCTGCGTCGTTGGATCCAGGTCATCGATTTCACCGCGCTTGATTTTGCTGTGATGCAATTGGAAAACTACCAGCCAACGGGGATGCTGGGGGATTTTTTTGAGTGAACTTTGCCCACCCATCCAAACGTCACATTTTCACAATCTTCGTGAGGTCGCCTTTGCGATTGGCCGGCGCCTCATTTCCGTCTTTGAGGTAAGCATACGGACAATGCGCATTGAGCTGGGCGCTCTGAATCAAACCCATCGCAGCCACCGCTCGCTGGGCCGAACGCAAGCAGCCAGCGAACAATCAGTTATGTCTCCCAAAGGCAACCCTCGCCAAATCGGTGCAGCCCGGCCATGGGCTATTCAGCTTCTTTGTTTGAAACAGCCTTGAATTAGTCACAGTGCGGCTTTGTGCGTTGAGCAACAGACCTGGGCAATCTTTACCGCGAACATGAACAGGCAACTTTAACCCTCTCTGAAAGGTTCCACCATGATCGAAAAATCCGCAAGCGTGCATTGGGAAGGCCGGGGCAAGAATGGCCAGGGTCAGATTAGCACCGAGACCGGTGCCCTTCAACTCTATCCCTACGGCTTTGCCAGCCGCTTCGAGGACGACCGCCAGGGGACAAACCCTGAAGAGATACTGGCTGCCGCTCATGCGGCTTGTTTCTCGATGGCGTTTTCCTTTGCCTGCGACAAGGCCGGATTCGCCACCAGCGCGATTGACACGCAGGCCCGTGTGCGCCTGGCGCCGCTGGGCGAAGGTTTCGTGATTGATCGCATCACCCTCACAATGAAGGCGACCGTACCAGGCATTGATGAAATCCAGTTCCAGGAGATCGCCGCGTCGGCCAAACGCGACTGCCCGTTGTCCAAGGCGCTGGCAAGCGTTTCCGAGATCAGCTTGCAGGCCACCCTGGACCACGGGGCCACCTGATGCAGTCAACTTCGACCGGGATTCGTCAATCCAATCAATGCGGCCCGTCAGCGCGGCCTGAATGGGCGTTCTGCAATGAACAAGGCGCAACTGGAAACTGCCCTTGCGCCTTGAGTACGTCAACTTTCCTCGCCAGCCCGATCGCTGCTGCTGATTTAAAGTTATTCTGAATACACGGGAGCATCCACTATGCGCTTAAGCACTAAAGGTCGCTTGGCGGTGACCGCGATGATTGACATCGCATTGCGTGAAGATTTTGGGCCGGTACCGCTAAGCGACATCGCTTCGCGACACCCCGTTTCACTTTCTTACCTGGAGCAACTGTTCAGCAAGTTGCGACTGCAGGGACTGGTCACCAGCAGTCGCGGACCTGGTGGTGGCTACGCATTAGGCCACCGCAGTGATGACATCACGGTCGCAGACATCATCTTTGCCGTCGAAGATGAGCCGACAAAAGAAAACAATCAAAACACTTCACTCGCGCAGGACACGACACAAGACCTGTGGGACGCCATGAACGCCAAAGTGCTTGATTTCACGCGTTCTGTCACTTTGAAGAGCTTGGCACTTGATCAGTCAGCCAGGGGTTCCAAGATCGAACCAAAGCCCGACCTAAACAGGGGGGTGTTCGCCATTGCGGTTCAGCAACCCGTCAGACCCAATGTACCCAACTCGGTGTTTGCACTGGGTCGGACTTTGCAGATGCCCTGATTGTGGTGCTCATGCGCTAGCGCGAAGCAGGATCAGCAGCCCGCGCGGCTGGCGTGGGCTGCGCACCACCAGCTGCACTCGTCACGCGCCAGATGACGTTGCCGACGTCATCAGCAACAAGCAATCCCCCCCTCTTGTCAATCGCCACACCCACCGGTCGGCCATACGCATCCCCATTTGCGCTGACAAATCCGCTCAACACAACAACAGGCTGCGCTGACGGCATGGCCTTGCCGTCATAGGGCACGAACACCACGTTGTACCCAGTGCGCGGCTTGCGGTTCCAGGAGCCGTGCTGGCCGATAAAGAAACCAGCGTTGAACGGTGCGGGCAGGGCGGCTCCCTCAGACGAGGTGAGGCCGAGTGGCGCCACGTGCGAGCCCAAAGAGTAGTCAGGTTTTATGGCTTTGGCCACCATCTCCGGCGCAGGCGGTTTCACACGCACGTCAACATTGGGGCCGTAATAGCTGTACGGCCAGCCGTAGAACGCGCCCTCGGTGACGGACGTCAGGTAGTCGGGAACAAGGTCGTTGCCGATCTCGTCGCGCTCGTTCACGACGGTCCAAAGCTTGCCGCCTGCCCAGGCCATGCCGTTGGGGTTGCGCAGGCCTGTGGCGAAAATGCGGCCATTGCCGCTGGCGATGTCGAACTCCCAGATAGCCGCGCGGCCTTCTTCGACCGACATGCCGTTCTCCGCCACGTTGCTGTTGGAGCCCACCGTCGCATACAGTTTGCTGCCGTCGGCACTGGCGATGATGTTCTTGGTCCAGTGGTGATTGATGGGGCCGCCAGGAAGGTCGAACACCTTGGTGGGTGCGGCCGTGATTTGAGACTGGCCCGCTACGTAGGGGAACCGCAGAACAGCGTCCGAGTTAGCCACGTAGAAGTTGTCACCGATCAGCGCCATACCGAAGGGTGAGTTCAAACCCTGCAAAAAGGTGGTGCGCAGCTCTGCCACCCCGTCACCATCCGCGTCGCGCAGCAGCGTGATGCGGTTGGCGCTGGGCACGGCCGCCCCAGCGCGCTTCATCACAAAGCCCATGACAGCGCCTTTGATGCCCTTGCCATCTTCGGGTTTGGCTGGCGCGTTGCTCTCGGCCACCAACACGTCGCCGTTGGGCAGGACGTAAACCCAACGCGGGTGGTCCAGCCCTGTGGCTAATGCTGCAACGGCGAGACCGTCCGCAGCGACGGGCTGCACGCCAGCGGGCCAGCCTTTCGCGGGCGCGATGTGCACGGTCGGGATGAATTGCCTGTTCGGTTTGGGCAACTGCGGCGTCGCGCCGATGGTATCGGCGGGCGGTTGCGTGCTGGGTTGCGCGAGCAGGCTTCCCGCGCAAAGCTGTACGATGGATGCGATCAAAATTTTTCGGTGCATGAATGACTCCTGGAGTCAATCAATCTTCAGGCAAAGGCGTGCGGGATTCTGTGCGTCAACACACACATTCACAACCATCGCCCAAGATTGTGGGAAGCGCTGTTCCTTAGCAATCCTTACTGTGGTGCGCCAAAGTAGTGGCCCTGGGCTGCATCCACCTGGGCCTGCACCAGCACCGCCACCTGCTCAGCACGTTCCACCTTTTGGGCAATCACCAGCACATCCAGCGAATGAGCCAGCTGCACAAATGACGCCAGCATGTCGCTCACTGACTCCACCGCCTCTACTTCGTCCACCAGTGCGCCATTGAGCTTGACGTAGTCGGGTAGCAGATCCCGCAGCAGCTTCAGCGCCTTGGGGTCCAGGCCGAAATGGTCAATACCAAACTTGCCCCCGCGTGCCCGCACCAAGTCGCGCACCCGCATGGCCGCCGCCGTGTGGCGCAGGGCTGCAAACTCCGGCACCTCAATGGCCAAGCGCAACGCGCTGCCACCCAACGCGTCCAGCCGCGCTACAAACCAATCCATAAAGCCGGCGTCCACCATGCTCTGGTGCGACAAATTGATCGCCACCATCTCATTGGACTGCGTGTTCTGCTTCAAGAAGCTCAGACCCATCGTCACCATGGCCCGGTCCACCTCCGGCATCAAGCGGTGGCGTGACGCCATCGGCATGAAATTAGACGCCGGCACCAGCGCACCCTGCGCGTCCACCAGGCGCGCCATGCACTCTGCCTGCAACACCTTGCCCGCCAAACTCAGGCTCTGCACCGGCTGGTGCAGCAAACGCCAGCGGTTCTCCACCAGCGCGGTTTGAATCAGCGTGCGCCAGCCATGCGAGCCCAGCGACGCACTCTCTTCAGGCTGGTCCGCCATCACCACCAAGCCATGCCGATCCGATTGCCGCGCCGACTCCACCGCCAAATCGGCCCGGGCAAACACATCCGTGCGCCGGTCCAGTTGCCGGAAAAACGCCGCGCCAATATTGATCGCCACCAGCTGCCGGTGGAGCAGTTGAGCGAGCTGCTGGGTATGGCCGATGTGCGTTTGCTTCCCCAGCGCGCCGACGCCGCTGATTTGGTGATGCCCAGCAAGCTCATTGGCATGCTGGCCAGCGGCCGCCCGGTGCTGGCCACCGCCCACCCGAGACCGAGTTGGCTCAGGTGGTGCGCGGCCCCGCCAAGCGCCATGAGGCCTGCGGCTTGGTTGTGCCGCCCGGCGACCCCACGGCGTTTGCCAACGCCTTGCTGCAATTGGCCCAGGACCCTGACGCCCGGTATGAAATGGGTGAGTCTGCCCGTCGCTACGCCGAAGATCACTTGCATGTGGATGCGGTGCTGGGCCGGTTTGTGTCACGTATGGAGTCCGAGGTTGCTCCCAACTTGGTAGCTGCTTAGGCAAGCAGAACGCCGGCTAGAAGCCAATAAGACCAAATAAATGCTTGATTTTGATACTTTTTTGGGTGTGGTGAACCACACGCCGCTGGTGGCGGTTGACCTGGTGCTGGTGCGTGGCGGGCAAGAGGTGCTGCTGGGCCTGCGCAACAACCGCCCGGCGCAGGGCTTTTGGTTTGTGTCGGGTGGGCGCATCTTGAAGAATGAGCCCCGCCAGGTGGCGCTGGCCCGCGTGGCGCAAGACGAGCTGGGCTTGTCGGTGGCTACGCTGGCCCAGGCGCCAGAGCTGCTGGGGGCATATGAGCATTTTTACCCTGATTCGTTTGCCGGGTCAGCCGCGCAGGTGAGTGTGTCCACGCACTATGTGGTGCTGGGCCACGTGCTGCACCTGAGCGCCGACTTTGCCCTACCACGCTGCGATGC
>JAUXQA010000079.1 GCA_030683195.1 Rhodoferax sp.
CGAGGAAATCGTCAAGCGTATGTCTGGCCGCCGTGCCCACCTGGCCTCTGGCCGCACCTACCACGTTATCTTCAATCCGCCCAAGGTGGCCGGCAAGGATGACGTCACCGGCGAAGATTTGATCCAGCGCGACGACGACAAGGAAGAAACCGTCAAGAAGCGCCTGGACGTCTACAGCGCCCAGACCCGTCCGCTGGTGGAGTACTACTCCAGCTGGGCCCAGAAAGACCCCGCAGCAGCACCCCAGTACCGCGCCATCAGCGGCATGGGCGATGTGAACGCGATCACCAGCCGGGTGTTTGAAGCGCTGACCCAATAAGCGCCTCCACCTCTGCCCGAAAAAGCCGCATCAGCGGCTTTTTTTACGCCATCAGCTGCAGCATCAACGCAATGCGCGCCTTCACGGGCGAGAGGCCCTGGGAGTGCGGCAAGGCGGTTGCGCTCTCCCCTGCTACCACTTGTCCGCGTGCGCAGCGGCTGGCCCGTACCACAGGCAAGCCCTGCTGCTGCACTTCCAGTAAAGCAGTTTCCAGATCCATGTGCAGGGTGCCGTTGCCAGTGCCTGCAACCACGAGGCCGCGCAAGGGAGGCACAGTGGCATCTGGCTTGGCCAGGCTGCGCACGATGGCGCCCGAGGTGCCCACGTAATTCATGATGATTTCGACCCGCGGCCAGACCGCGTGGGCCAGGGCCTGCAGGTCCACCGCGCGCAGCGAGGCCACTGGAGTTGGCACGCCAAACCAGCGCACGCGGCCCTCCTCCACTACGGCCAACGGTCCAGCATCACCGGAGTCAAATGCGTCCACGCGGTAGGTGTAACTCTTCTGCACCAGGCGCGCGCTGTGCACCGCACCTGCACACACCACCAGCACCCCGCGCGCTGCGTCATCCAGCGCCACAGCCACCGCGTCCAGCACGTTTTGCGGGCCATCGGGCGTGAGGGCCGACGCGGGGCGCATGGCACAGGTCAGCACCAGGGGCTTGGCCTGTAGCAGCGCTGGTGGCAGCACCTGCTCCAAAAAAAATGCGGTTTCCTCCAGCGTATCGGTGCCATGGGTGATCAACACGGCGCCCACCTCAGCGTCCTGCAGGTGTTGGGCACAGCGTTGCGCCAACGTGGCCCACACCGCAAAACCCATGTCTTTGCTGTCCACCTGGGCTACCTGCTCGGCCACCAAATGGCGACCTTGCAACGCAGCCTGCAGTGGGGCAATGTCTTGCAGCAATGACTGCACTCCCACCTGTCCGGCCTTGTAGCCCACATTGTCGGATCCGCGCTCCGATCGGCCTGCGATGGTGCCGCCCGTGCCCAAAACCACCACTTTTTTACCCATACATCACCGTCCCACTTGCATTAATCAAAAAACTGGTTAAAAATACAGTTACTGGATGAGAAAACAGTGTGTACAGACACACAGCCAGCACCGACCCAACATGAAGGAGTCAGTATGCTTGAAAGTCCCAAACTCACCGCCCGCCAACAGCAAATTCTGGATCTGATCCAGGGCGCCATTGCGCGCACCGGCGCCCCCCCCACTCGGGCGGAAATCGCCACCGAGCTGGGCTTCA
>JAUXQA010000080.1 GCA_030683195.1 Rhodoferax sp.
GGCGTGGTGGGCGCACAAGGCGTGTACCCGCCTGACATTGGCTCGGCTACGATCGCCGAACAATCCGAGATCACGCTGTTCGTGGCTACCAACCACCCACTGGCCAATGGCGTGGACATCACCCCCGAGGTGTTGGCTCAACACCGGGAACTCAGGCTCGACCACTACCTGGGTCGCCCACACCCGACCCCGCCCGCTGCGCACCGTTCCTGGTCCGCACCAAGCTACCTGATGCTGATGGAGATGGCAGTTCTGGGCTTTGGCTGGGCTGCCATTCCGCGCTGGATGGTTACGCGGTTTGCGATCGACAAGCTGCATGAGTTGGACGCACGTGGCTGGCCACAGCGGGTGGCGGTGGACGCCGTCTGGTCGCGCCAGCGTTCCTTGGGGCGTGCGGGCACCTGGCTGCTGCAGGAGATGCTGGCCGGCCCCACCCTGCTGGATTGACTGCGCTGTGCAGCCAATTGTCGGCCGGAGACACGGCTGCGCTCAAGCCGGAACTCGCCAGCTGCACGTGGAGGATGCGCGCCGGACTGGAGAGTCCGACTGAGTTTTTCGTGTTGACGCCTCCAGCAGCGTTCGACTGGCAACCGAACTGGTGATGTCCAAACATCCCTTGCCCCGACAGCACCTAAGCAGGCAATTCAAACACCAGGCAGGTGGTTGTGGCGTGCGCGTAGAGCTTGCCGTCCGGCCCCACAATGCGGCCCTCCGCCGTGGCCAGTTGCCTGCCACAGTGGATAACGCTGCCGATGGCGCGCAGCGGGCCGCTCTTGTGTGAGGCCGCGCGCACGATGTTCACACTCAACTCTGCCGTGGTGTAGCCCCGGCCTACTGGCATCAGGGTGTGTACGGCACAGCCCACAGCCGAGTCCAATAGCGTGGCATACCAGCCGCCATGCACCGTACCCAGCGGGTTGTAGTGCTTGAGCTGGGGTATCCCCTGGAAAGTGGCCTTGCCGGGTTCTACTTCCACCAGTGAAAAATCCAGCGTTTCAGCAATGTGCGGGTAAGGCAGCGCCCCCGCCAGCATGGCCTGCATGATCTCCAGGCCGGTCTTTCCCGCAACGTCTGCGGCGGGGGCCAGGCCGGGTTTGCCACCGCCAGCCAGCATGCTGGCGCGTACTGCAGCGGCTTGTTCAATCCATTGATTCAAAGTGTTCTCGGTGGTCATAGTGTCAGCTCATTAATTTTTAATTGCACATGCAATCATTGCATATACAATTTAATTATGAACGAAAAATCTGCCTCGTCAACGCCTCCTGAACTCAAAGCGCTGGGCTGTACCAATTTACGGCTGCGCCAGATGATGCGACGTGTGGCCCAGCACTACGACCAAGAGATGGCCCAAGCCGGCCTTAAAACAACACAGTACTCGCTGCTGACCTACGTGCTCAAGCTCG
>JAUXQA010000084.1 GCA_030683195.1 Rhodoferax sp.
TGCTTGATGTTCGTAATTTAAATGTCCGTCTGCATACCCAGCGTGGCCCGGCCAACGCTGTGTCCGGGGTGAGCTTCTCGCTGGAGCGCGGTGAGACCTTGGGCCTGATTGGAGAGTCCGGCTGTGGCAAATCCATCACCGCCATGACCCTCATGGGCCTGCTGCCCGAGCGGGCCGAAGTCTCGGGCAGCATCCGCTTTGACCAGCAAGAACTCGTTGGCCTCAACGACGCTGCACTGCGACACCTTCGTGGCAACCGTATCGGCATGATCTTTCAGGAACCCATGACGGCGCTCAACCCGGTCCACACCATTGGCCATCAGGTGGCGGAGCCACTGCGCTTGCACCGGGGTCTAGCTGCCCGCTCGGCTCGCCAGCAGGCGATTGCTCTGCTGGACCGTGTCGGCATTCCCGATGCCACGCGGCGATTTGATGCCTATCCCCATCAATTCTCGGGCGGGCAACGCCAACGCATCACCATCGCCATGGCGCTGGCTTGCGGGCCTGACATGTTGATTGCAGACGAGCCCACCACCGCGCTGGACGTCACGATTCAAGGGCAAATCCTCGATCTCATCAGCGACCTCGTTCAAGAGCGCGGCATGGCGCTGCTGCTCATCTCGCACGATCTGGGTGTCATTGCCCAAAACGTGTCGCGCATGATGGTCATGTACGGCGGAACCGTGGTGGAAAGTGGACCAACGTCAGCCGTGTTCTCCCGGCTGGCCCACCCCTACACCCGCGGCCTGTTCAGTGCACGCCCCCAGCTGGGCTCGGCCCGGGGCGCGCGGCTGAGTACGATCGCGGGCAGCGTGCCGGAGTTGGTTGACCTGCCGCCCGGTTGCCCCTTCTTTGACCGATGCACCATGGCTATTCCCGACTGCGCCCGCACCCGCCCCGAACCGACCGAACTGGGCGGCGATCATCAGGCCAGTTGCCTGCGCTTGGATCAGGTGACAGCCTCATGAACGAGCCCTTGCTGCACCTTGACAACGTCACCCGAACCTACACGCTGGCACGAGAGCGCCCATGGGGCCCCGCACCGCAAGTGCAGGCAGTGCGGGGGGTCAGCCTGCGCATGGCCAGCGGCAAGAACCTGGGCGTGGTGGGTGAATCAGGCTCGGGGAAATCGACTTTGGCGCGTCTGGTCATGGCGCTTGAGCCGCCAACCACCGGCGCCGTGCGCATCCTGGGCCAAACGCTCAACAGCCTGACCCCTGCCGCCCTGCGCGCAGCACGGCGTGACTTCCAGATGGTGTTCCAGGACCCTTATGGCTCACTGGATCCACGCCAGACGGTGGAGCGCATCGTGACTGAGCCGCTCGCCGTACTGGGCAAAACTGCAGTACTAGACATGCGCGAGCAGGCGCGGGAGGTGCTCACCTCCGTCGGTCTGCGCAGCAATGACCTCGACAAGTACCCGCATGAGTTCTCGGGTGGGCAACGCCAGCGCGTGGCCATTGCCCGCGCCCTGATCACCCGGCCCCGGCTGATAGTGGCCGACGAGCCCGTGAGCGCGCTGGATGTCTCGGTGCAGGCCCAGGTCCTGAACCTGATGCAGGACCTGTCCCAGCAGTACGGTGTGACCTACCTGCTCATCAGCCATGACCTGGCCGTGGTGGACCACCTGTGTGAGGAAGTCGCGGTCATTTACCAGGGGCGCATCGTGGAGCAAGGCGCGTCCGAAACCCTGTTTCGAAATGCAGCACACCCCTACACCCGCGCCTTGATTGAGGCTGTACCCCGCCTGGCGCCCAGCACCACGCCGGGGCAGCGGCGACGTACCACCGTGATCACGCCTCGCCAGCACCCTGTGACTGCCTGCCCCTATGCGCCACGCTGTCCCCATGCTCAAGCCCTGTGTGACGAACAACGGCCTGAGTTGAACACTGTGACAGCAGGCCATCTGGTGGCTTGTCATTTTGGAATCGATGGCATGCCCCGTTTGTGACCCGAAAGCGATGGTATGGTTCGTTTGGTTGCGTCCAAAAACCCATTTCGTTCAAGCCCCGTTTTTTTGACAGGAGAAGTCCCCATGGTTAATCGTCGTCGTCTACTCTCCACTGCGGCCTCAGGCGCCGCATTGGCGTCCCTGCCACTGGCTGCTCTGGCTCAGGCCAAGAAAGACAGCGTGGTGCTGGCCATGACGCTGGAGCCGCCGGGACTCGATCCCACAGCAGGGGCGGCCTCTGCCATTGCAGAGATCGTGCAATACAACATCTTCGAGACTCTGACCAAGATCAACGCGGATGGCACCGTCTCGCCCCTGCTGGCCGAGAGCTGGGAAGTCTCCCCTGACCTCAAGACCTACACCTTCAAACTTCGCAGGGGCGTGACGTTTCAGAACGGCGAAGCGTTCAACGCTAGCGCCGTGAAGTTTTCTTTTGAGCGTGCAGCCGCTGAGAAAAGCACCAACAAAGACAAGCGCACGTTCAGTGGCATGGAAAGCGTGGCGGCCATTGACGACCACACTGTCGTGGTGCTGAACAAATCGCTTGACCCTGACTTTCTGTTTTTAATGGGCCAGGCCACTGCCATCATCGTGGAGCCCAAAAGCGCCGATACCAACGCCACCAAGCCGGTGGGCACAGGGCCATACCTGCTCACCAACTGGAACCGGGGCTCTTCCATCGTCCTGAGCCAATGGACAGGTTACCGAAGCGCCCCAAGCATCAAAATCCGCAAGGTAACGTTTCGCTTTATCAGCGATCCGGCCGCCCAGGTGGCGGCCTTACTGGCCGGCGACATTGATGCTTTTCCCCGTGTTTCTCCACGCAGCGTGGCGCAATTCAAGTCCAATCCGAAATTTCAGGTAGTGGTGAGCGGCTCGCGCGCCAAAACCATTCTCGCCATCAACAACAAGAAAAAACCTCTGGACGACGTTCGTGTCCGGCGCGCCATTGCTGCCGCCATTGACCGCAAGGCCGTCATTGAGGGCGCTGGCGACGGCTACGGCGCACCCATTGGCAGCCATTACGTGCCCGGCGCGTTTGGCTACGTTGACACCACGGGCATCAACCCCTTCAACATCGAAAAAGCCAAGGCCCTGCTGGCTGAAGCAGGTATCAAAACACCGCTGGAGTTGAGCCTGAAGCTGCCGCCACCTCCTTACGCACGCCAGGGCGGTGAAGTCATTGCGGCCCAGTTGGCCAAGAT
>JAUXQA010000089.1 GCA_030683195.1 Rhodoferax sp.
CCGGCAAGATAATGCCGCCGAGAAATTTGCCGTTGGCATCAATGGCTTCCACGGTGACGGCGGTGCCTACCATGACCACGACCATGGGCCGGGCCGGGCCTTGCGCCAAAGACAGGTGCCACGCGCCTATCATGGCCACCCACCGGTCAGCGCCCAGGCGCGTAGGGTGGTCATAGCCGTTGGTCAGTCCGGCTTCAGCGGCACTCGATACCACCCACTGCGGAGTGACATCCCAAATTTCCATTTGCTCTTGAACACGCCGTTTGACCGCGTCGCCCGCCACGATGCAACCCAACATGCGCTGGGGTTGAGGCAGGGTAGCCCATGCTCCATCGGCCAACTTCTCTATATTTTCAAGAAACTCGGCGCCTTGAGCCAGAAGCGGGGCATCCGGATGGGGAGTTTCGTACATCGCCCACTTGAGGCGGGTGTTGCCAACGTCAATAGCCAGAAATGTCATGGCGTCATTATCATCAAACAATAGTGCAAAAGGACCGACCCGGGCCCGAGATTCAGCTTTGTTGCCATGGCAGACCACGGTGGCGCCACCCGCCTGTGTGTCCGCGCTGGCCGTGTGCATCTGGGTCACCTTCAAAGCCCTCAAGAATGTTGTAGGCCTCCAGACCCAGTTCGGTGGCTCGCCGGGCGGCGGCAATCGACCGCACACCACTGCGACACAACAACACCAGTTTTTTCCCCGGATGCGCTGCGGCCTGGATGTCCTCATCAAAAGCAGCGTTCATGACCATGCCCGGCCACTGCTTCCAGGGCAGGGCGACAGCCCCCGGGACAAAGCCAATCCAGGCGCGTTCGGCATCGGTTCGGACATCGACCAACACCGCTTCACCGGATTGCCACCATTGGTAAGCCAGTTGGGGCGATATGTCGCCGGCGTAGCCGTTGGGGCTGGTTGTCGATGTGGTCATGGTGTGAGATGGGTAAATAGTTGGAGTGATGGTGATGCACTTGCGCTGGGTTCACCACAGGTATTTTCGGTCATGCCCTGTGTTGTCGCAAACAAGATAAGAAATTTCACAGGTGCATTTATTTTTTTTCACTTTGCATGGGTGAAAACACTTAGTTCTATTTTTAAAAAATGTATACAAAATACATTCAAACCTATTTTTACAACAGGAGACAGAAATGACCGATAGCAAAACTCCCCGTCGTCGCAGCCTGCTTAAAGGCGTTGCGATTGCCGCTGGCGCGATGTCCGCCCCGATGATTGCCAAAGCGCAAACCGGTCCTATCTCCATGCGCTGGCAGAGCACCTGGCCAGCCAAAGATATTTTTCACGAATATGCCCTCGATTACGCCAAGAAAGTGAACGACATGACCGGCGGCGACCTCAAGATCGAGGTGCTGCCAGCGGGTTCGGTGGTCCCGGCATTTGGTTTGCTCGAAGCCGTGTCCAAAGGCACATTGGATGGCGGTCATGGCGTTTTGGGCTACCACTATGGCAAGCAAAACGCGTTGGCGTTGTGGAATTCCGGTCCTGCCTTTGGCATGGACGCCAACATGATTCTGGCCTGGCACAAGTTTGGCGGCGGTGCCGAGCTGCTGGCCAAGCTTTACGCCTCCATTGGCGGCAATGTGCAGTCATTTTTGTATGGCCCGATGGCCACCCAGCCACTGGGCTGGTTCAAGAAGCCCATTACCAAAGTTGAAGATTTCAAGGGTCTGAAGTTCCGTACCAACGGATTGGCCATTGATTTGTTTACGGCCATGGGAGCCGCCGTCAATGCGTTGCCCGGTGGCGAGATCGTACCGGCCATGGATCGGGGACTGCTTGACGGTGCCGAGTTCAACAACGCATCGTCAGACCGCCTTTTGGGCTTTCCTGATGTGTCCAAGGTCTGCATGCTGCAAAGCTATCACCAGAGCGCGGAAACATTTGAGATCATGTTCAACAAGACCAAGTACGACGCCCTGCCACCCAAGATGAAAGCCATCATTTCAGGTGCAACAGAAGCGGCTTCTGCCGAGATGTCCTGGAAAGCCATTGACCGCTACTCCAAGGACTACATCGAGTTGCAAACCAAAGACAAGGTCAAGTTCTACAAAACACCTGATTCGGTGTTGCAAGCACAGCTCAAACTGTGGGATGCCATCATTGAGAAAAAATCAGCAGAGAACCCCTTGTTCAAGGAGGTCGTGGCCTCCCAAAAGGCCTTTGCCGAGCGGGCTGTCAAGTGGGATCAAGACACTTACGTGAGCCGTCGTATGGCGGTGGGGCACTTCTTTCCCGCCAAGAAAGCCTAAGAAATTTTGAAATAACTGTCAGCCATTCGGACTTGTCCGGATGGCTGATTTTTTTTAAGCAGACCAGACTATGCAGAAATTACTCCTTGCGATAGATCGCATCAGCACATGGGTCGGTCAGGCGTTTTCATGGCTCATCGTTGTGCTCACGTTCCTGATCTCGTGGGAGGTTTTCTCGCGCTACGCGCTGGACAACCCGCACCCTTGGGCTTTTGACGTCATGAGCATGCTGTACGGCAGCGTGTTCATGATGGCGGGTGCCTATACGCTGTCCAAAAACGGCCATGTGCGCGGCGATGTGCTTTACGGGTTCTTTCCCCCGCGCTTGCAGGCAGGCCTGGATCTGCTGCTCTATTTCTTGTTCTTTATTCCCGGTGTAGTGGCGCTGGCGTGGGCGGGCTACAACTACGCAGCCGACTCCTGGGCGATCAATGAACACTCCAACATCACGGCCAACGGCCCGCCGGTCTATCCCTTCAAAACCATCATTCCTCTCGCGGGTGCCTTTTTGTTGGCGCAGGGACTGGTTGAAATCGTGCGCTGCATTGTTTGTCTGCAACAAGGCGCCTGGCCTCCACGAGGACACGACGTGGAAGAGGTGGATGTCGAGAAATTGAAGGAAATGGTCCACGTCAAGGACGAAGATATTGCCAAGCTGGATGAGCTTGTAGTCCATCCCAAGGAAAACCAAAAATGAGAAAAGAAGTCTGGTTTGGCCTCACGATCATGGCCATGGTCGTGCTGGCCGCGTTTATTCTGTTGCCTCCGTTGTCCCTGATGACCAATGGTCATTTGGGTCTGCTGATGCTGGCGCTGGTGGTGGTCGCCATCATGCTGGGTTTTCCGACTGCCTTCACCCTCATGGGCATGGGCATGATATTCGCCTGGATCGCCTTTCGGAGTCAAAACCCCGGTCTGGCCGTGCAGCAAACACTGGACCTGATGGTGCAGCGCACCTACTCGGTCATGTCCAACGACGTGCTGATCTCCATCCCGCTGTTCGTGTTCATGGGCTACCTCATCGAGCGAGCCAACCTCATTGAGAAGCTGTTCAAAAGCTTGCATCTGGCCACCGCGCGTGTGCCGGGTTCGTTGGCGGTTGCCACCATCATCACCTGCGCGATCTTTGCCACTGCCACAGGCATTGTGGGCGCTGTGGTCACCTTGATGGGTTTGCTGGCCCTGCCCGCCATGTTGCGCGCAGGCTATAGCGTTCAGTTGTCGGCGGGTGCCATTACGGCAGGTGGTTGTCTGGGTATTTTGATTCCGCCCTCTGTCATGCTGATTGTGTATGGCGCCACGGCTGGTGTGTCGGTGGTCAAGCTGTATGCAGGCGCCTTTTTCCCGGGCCTCATGCTGGCGGGTTTGTACATTCTTTACGTGATCATCCTCGCCAAACTGAAACCCCATCTGGCCCCGCCGATGTCGGCAGAAGATCGACGCGTTCCCCTGCCTGAGTTCGCGGAAATCGTCTCTACCAACGTCAGCAACAAGGTGTTGCCTGGGCTAATGGGCGCCATCAAGGGCAAACGCAATGCGGCGGTTCCCATGCGTGAATTGCTCAACCACATGGTGATTGCCCTGTTGCCCTTGCTCACGGTAGTGGTGGTCATGGGCGCAATTTTCCTGAAGGTGACTGCGCCTTTGCCAGTGGAAGACACGGAGGGCGTGGTCGCCATGGGCAGTGCTGGTTTTGGCTCGTCTGACGAGGTCAGCACGGAGTCCAGCGGGCTGCAGGAGCCTGAGCAAGAGGCCGGCTTGGCGGAGCCTCCGGCAGAGATGGGTTCAGCGGCGCCGGCTGCATCGGTCAGTGTGCCCAAAGACGATGTCAAACCGATTGAGACGCCCGTTGCAGCCGCACCGGTTACCGCGGCAGAGCGCCTGCCGGTGCCCATGAACTTCTGGATTGCTCTGACCAGTTGTGCGGTGGCGCTGGCGCTGTTCTATGCTTATTTCAGCTTCGCCCGGCTGGAGATCTTCAAGATGCTGCTCGGGTCATTCTTCCCGCTGGCCATCATGATCATGGCGGTGCTCGGCAGTATTGTGTTTGGTCTGGCCACGCCAACCGAGGCAGCCGCCATGGGGTCCCTGGGTGGCCTGTGCCTGGCGGGCGCTTACAGGCGGCTTAACATGACTGTGCTGCGGGAATCGGTGTTTTTGACAGCCAAGACCAGCGCCATGGTGTGCTGGCTGTTTGTGGGCTCCAGCATCTTCTCGGCCGCTTTTGCCTTGCTGGGCGGGCAGGAGTTGATCAACACCTGGGTGCTGGGGATGGACCTCACGCCAGTGCAGTTCATGATCCTGGCGCAGGTGGTGATTTTCTTGCTGGGTTGGCCGCTGGAGTGGACAGAAATCATCGTGATTTTCATGCCTATCTTTATCCCCTTGTTGCCGCACTTCGGGATTGATCCGTTGTTCTTTGGCCTGTTGGTCGCCTTGAATCTGCAGACAGCGTTCCTGAGTCCACCCGTGGCCATGGCGGCGTTCTACCTGAAAGGCGTCAGCCCGCCGCATGTGACGCTGAACCAGATTTTTGCCGGCATGCTGCCGTTCATGGCGATTCAGGTGTTTGCGATCATCTTGCTGTACCAGTTCCCTGCCATCGGCCTGTGGTTGCCAGAGGTGCTCTACAAATAGGCACCGTGGACTGAGCCGTTCCCAGCAACAAAGGGCGCGAAAGCGCCCTTTGTTTTTTCAAAAACGGTAAGATTGACGTTTACGTCAACGTCAAGTCAGCGACCTCGTTTCTGATGCTGACCCTGCAAGCTAAAAACTACCGGAGACTTCCCCCATGACCGACCTGTCCGCCGAATTCAAGGCCCTTGCCAACTACCGCCCCACGCACAAGGTGCGCTTTGTGACCGCTGCGTCGCTGTTTGACGGCCATGACGCCGCCATCAACATCATGCGGCGCATCCTGCAGGGCATGGGCGCGGAGGTGATTCACCTCGGGCACAACCGCAGTGTGGACGAGGTGGTGACAGCGGCCCTGCAGGAAGACGCTCAGGGCATCGCCATTAGCTCCTACCAGGGCGGGCATGTGGAGTACTTCAAGTACATGGTGGACCTGCTGCGCCAGCG
>JAUXQA010000091.1 GCA_030683195.1 Rhodoferax sp.
AGTTGGCGTGGAAACTCCATGTCCACCATGTTGTGTGCCGAGACATTGATTGCAATGCTCATGAACAGGCCGGCGGTGCGCAACTCGCGAGCATGTTGCAGCGCACGCTTGGCCACCCACAAGGTGAGCAAGCCCATCAGCTCTGCTTTCTCGGCCGCGACGATGAAACTGCTGGGCGGAACATTGCCAAAGCGGGGATGCACCCAGCGCAGCAAGGCCTCACAGCCCGCCAGTTTTCGATCGGCAATTGAGATTTTGGGCTGCAAATGGAGCGTCAAATCATCGTTTTCAAGGGCCAGGCGCAACTCTGCCATGAGCTCCAGGCTCCGCGGACCACTGGTGTCCCGCATCAAGTCATAAACACAAATACCGGACGCCTCTGTAGCGGCCCACGCCAGGGCCGTATCTGCAGAGTGAAGCAGTTCATAGCCGTCAACACCGTGCAACGGCAGACTTGCAACGCCAATGCGCGTGCGCAAGATCAGGGTCAAACCCGTGGCGTCAAAAGGGGCCGCTGCAATGTTTTGCAGCTGCAATGCCGTTGTCCGCATGTCTTGGGCAAGTCCGCCCGATGGCAAAAGAACCGCAAATTCGTCACCAATCAGCCGGTAGGTCTCGCCCGCAAATTTTTCGGCAAATGCTGCCACCCGATCGGCCAACTGCTGAATCAGGCGATCGGCGCTGCCGCGCCCCAGGGTGTCATTGATTTGTCTGAAGTCCTTGACATTCAGCAGCAGCATGGTCAGCTCAATTTTCGGGGCGCCACCGCCTGTCAAATTCTCAATATCCTGGTGCAACTTGTCCCGGTTGGGCAGGCCTGTCAATGAATCATGGAGCGCCCTGTGCCGCAATTCATGCACATTGCGGGCATTGGCCAGCGCCACCGCGAAAGAGGTTGACGCCAACGAAAAGGCAGCCAACTCTTCATCTCCAATCACCTCGTTGTTGCGAATGCCAATGATCAGCCCGCCAATGGCGACCTGATCATGCATCAATGGAATTCCGATGGAGCAGACAATGCCCAAATTCTTGCTTTGTGCGCCTTGGTTAAGTTGGGCAAGTCCAGCCTCCCGTATGGCCACAATGCGCTGCTCACGCAGCGCGATACCCATCACGCTGCTGTTCAGGGGCAGCCGCTGCAATGCCTTCACGTAGGGCTCTGGCGCGTCCGGCGCATGGTAGGACACCAGCTGAAAATAGCCCGGCTCCGGATCAGGACGAAAAAACGCAGCCCAAATGCCCGGAAACAATTCAGACAGCTTTTTCAGGGCCAGATCGGCCAATTGCTTTTCGGTGTGGTTTTGTCCCAGTTCTGGAGCCATGCCCAACAGCAGGCGTTGCAGTTGGTCACGACGGCGCAGTTCGGAAATCAGCATCAATTGCCCTGCCAGGTCGGCGAGGCCGCGGGCCAAGTCGGCCTCTGCCTGACTCCAGCCGCGCGAGGTATTGCGCTGTTCACAGCACAAAACCCCCACCATCTTTCCTGCCCGCCGAATAGTTGCATCCAGCAGCGCGAAAACATCCAGTGGTTTGAGGTAGTTCTCTGTCAGTTCACTTGTTCGCGGGTCGTGCTGCGCATCATTCACCTCCAAAACGCGATGCGCATTCATGGCATCAAAATAGGCGGGGCAATCTGCGGCGTCCAGCATGCCTGTGGCGTGCACCACGCCATGGCCCCGCTTGTAGCTGGCAATGCACACCATCTGGCTGCCGTTGCCCGCAAACTGCCAGACAGACGCGTTGTCTACGTCCATGGTCTTGCCAGCACAGTCCAGCAACAGGTCAAGTGCGCCGACCAGGGGCAGGGTCCAGAAGGACTCATCTTTGCTGAGGCTCAGCAATATGGCGTTCGTATCGATCATTCAAAACCCCGGTTTACAGCATCTGAACACTCAACGTCCGCACAGACAACAAGCCCCGCCCGGATCATTGAATGGATGATAGCCGCAGCACCACAAGGTCATGTCACTTCACACCACAAACGGGGTCTCGGACGCACCAGTCAGCAGTCTCTCCAGCGGTTCAATGTGGTGGCGGTGTGGCGTGGTGATGGCATAAAAGCGCTCTTGCAGCACACCGGATCGCCCCACGCACACCAGCGAGCCCGACTGCAACTCGTCCTGCACTACCACCTCCGGCAGCACGGTTACCCAACCGCTGTCGCGTGCGATCAGGCGCAGCATGGCCATGTCATCCACCTCAGCTCGCAAGCGGGGAGTGATGTTGGCCGAGGCGCACAGGGCGTCAAACTGGGCCCGAATGGCGCTGCGTGGCCCGGGTAGCGCAATGTCAAGGCCCTCAAGGTCCTCGGGCACCCGCAAGGCAAGCGGCTGCCACAAGCGTGCCGGGCCGACCAATGAAATGGCCTGGCTGCCTAAAAAGTGGCAGTGCAGCGGGCGGTTCACATCCGAAGGAACGGTTTCATTGGCCAGCACCACGTCCAGTTGATGCTGAATCAGCCGCGTCAGCAAACCCTCCAGCGGGCCGGATTCAAGCGTCAATACCAGTGTCGGGTCGGCCAGCAGGGGGCGAATCCGGTTCTCCTGGTAATTGCGGGACAAGGTGGCCACGCTGCCAATGCGCAGGCGTGTGACGCCTTCGCTGCGCCCTTGCAGGCGGCCCAGCATTTCTTGGCCCATGCCAAAAATGTCTTCCGAGTAAGCCAGTACCAGTTGGCCGGTGTCGGTCAGCACCAGGCGGCGCCCTTCGCGGGTGAACAGCACTTGACCCAGGCGCTCCTCTAGCTGGCGAATCTGGGCAGACAGCGCTGACTGGGAGGTGTGCAGTTCTTGAGCCGCCCGCGTCAGATGGCCCACCTTGGCCACTCGCCAAAAGTAAAAAAGGTGGTGAAAGTTCAGTTGATCAAGCTTCATTGTTCTTTTTTATGTATCAAAAAGATCGTATTAATGTATTTTACAGAACAATTTCCCGGCGGCATGATCGCGGCAGTTTGTAACCGAGAGACCTGACGATGAATACCCTTCTACTGGCGCTGGCGGCACTGATGCCTGCCATCCTGATGCTGGCCGGCATGTGGCTGTGCCTGATACCGGTCCAGTCCACGGGACGCATGTGGCGCGTGTTGCAAGTGCTCTCAAGCATGGCGCTGGCCTTCACGGTGGTGGCATTATTTGCCGGGCAGCCGCCGCCGGAGCTCCAGCCATGGCTTAAAGCCAGCCCCATTGGCATGGCGCTGGCCGTGCTGGTGCAGTTGCTGTGCACCGTGATTGCCGCTTTCTCCTCACGCTACTTGCAAGGCGAGCCCGGGCAACAGCGCTTTGTGGCCGCGCTTGCTGGCGTGGTGGCTGCGGTGCATGTGTTGCTCATGGCCGACCATTGGGTGGTGCTGATCGGCGCCTGGGCCTTGGTGGGCGTGGCGCTGCAGCACTTGCTGTGCTTTTACCCGGACCGCCCTTTTGCCTTGTTGGCAGCCCATAAAAAGCAAATCGCCGACCGGCTGGCAGACGTGTTGCTGGTGGGCGCTGCCGCGCAGGCCTGGCGCGCTGTAGGCAGCGGCTCGTTGTCAGACTTGTGGGTGCATCTGGAGCGTTACGGCATGTCTACCGCCTTGCAGGCCAGCGCGGTGTGCCTGGTGCTGGGGGTTATTTTGCGGACCGCCTTGTTGCCGGTGCATGGCTGGCTGATTCAGGTCATGGAAGCCCCCACGCCGGTGTCTGCCCTGCTGCACGCCGGTGTGGTCAATCTGGGCGGCTATGTGTTGATTCGCTTTGCGCCCTTGCTGGAGCAGGCTCCTGCAGCGCGTGCGCTGCTGGTCGCGTTCGGGCTGGTCACCGCTGTGCTGGCTGGCATGGTCATGCTGACCCGCATCAGCGTCAAGGTCAGGCTGGCTTGGTCCACCGTGGCCCAAATGGGTTTTATGTTGCTGGAGTGCGGCTTGGGCCTGTATACCCTGGCGGCCCTGCATTTGCTCGGACATTCGCTGTACAAGGCGCATGCCTTTTTGTCGGCCAGCACCGTGGTGCGCCAGACCCGATTGCAGGGCATGCACAGCCCGGCGTCACCCACGACCATGAGCCTGTTTTTTGCCCCGGCTGTGGCCATTGCCACGGTGCTGCTGGTTCAGTGGGCGGTGGAAGGCACGGCCTGGCCCTGGTGGTGGAGCACAGTGTTGGGTCTGGCCTGGGCGCCTTTGTTGTGGATGCCTGCCGGGGGGGCCGGCCTGCGCGCGCATGCCACTCAGGGCGCTTGGGGCGTGTTGATGGTGGCTGGCCTGACCGGCGCCACGCTGCTGGCGCATGCCTTGCCGCTGGGTGTTCAAGATGCGCCGAACACCACGCTGGGCCTGGTAGCCATGCTGGGCATGGCGGGCTTGTACCTTGGCCTGGCATTGCTGCAACTGCAGCCGCAGCCGCACAGCTTGCGCGCCTGGCGGCGCTGGAGTTATGCCGGGTTTTACCTGGACGAGGCATTCACCCGTTTGGCCCTGCAGCTCTGGCCTACCCGCTGGACCCCTGCTGCCCCCATGGCCCAGGCCGCCCACACCCCCAAATGAACTGACACCCAGGAGACCACCATGATGCCAACATGGGACCGCAACGAGCAGCCCGACCTTGAGGGTCAATCCTTTACAGATGTGCATGCGCAAATTGAGGCAGCATGTCACCAGGCCTGCCAGGCCATTGCGCCAGCTTGGCCGCTGGACCGCGCGATTGCGGTCAACCCGCACTGGTCACGCATTGGCATGCCCCTGCGCCGGGTGGCGGCCCGCATGGCGCTGCTTGGCAGCATTCAGGTGTTTCAGCCGCGAGACCAGCAGCTTCAGGCCTGGAAGGCGGGCCGGATCAGCGCCGCCGATCTGGACACTGCCCTGCAGCAGTTGCCAGATGCCCAGTCAGCCGGTTTGACGCCTGCGCAGTGCCTGCAAGCTATTCGCACCTCGCCGCCGGTGCAACAGTTTCCCCTCTTGATTGACGTGCTTGACAACGACCCCAAGCGCCACATCCGATTGTCGTGGCGCCAGGCTGTTACCCACCAGGTGAGTCAAACCTGTGCGGCCTACTTTGATGAGCACCAGGCCGACTGGCAGCCCGAGCGCTCACCGGGCCTGTATGCCTTTTGGCGCGAGACTCTGCAGCACGACTATGGCATTGGCATGCTGATGGGTTTGCCGCGCCTGGGGCGGGCCCTCAAAGCGCTGCCCGCCAACCGCCAGGATGCCGAGCGCTGGGTGTACCAGCGTCTGGGGCTGGCGCCAGCGGTGTGGCCGGACTACCTGGAGTCGGTGTTGCTCAGTGTGAACGGCTGGGCATCCTGGTGCGCCTATTTGGGTTGGCAGGCCAGGCTGGAGGGCCGCGAAGATGCACACCTGCGGGAGCTGCTGGCCATTCGGCTGGCATGGGGCGCGGTGCTGCTGGAGTGCACCGATGACGCCGCCGCTGTGCAGGCCTTTACCGCCTTGCAACAGAGCTGGTGCCAGGCACCGCAACTGCTGCAGGCAGCCGAACAAGCGTTTCTGCCCGATGAGGTCTGGCAGTTGGCGCTGGAGCTGGGCTACCAGCGGGGCCTGGCGCAGCAACTGCTCGCGGTAGGGCAGGTGGGCGCAGCGTCGGCTGTGGTGCCAGCGGTTGAGGTGCAGGCCGCCTTCTGCATTGATGTGCGCAGCGAGCCCCTGCGCCGGGCCCTTGAGGCCGCCTGGCCTGCTATGCAGACGGTGGGTTTTGCAGGCTTTTTTGGCTTGCCCGTGGCCTACACCCCGCTGGCCACCCAGGCCCGGCGTCCCCAACTGCCAGGCCTGCTGCCACCGGCCATGGAGGTCACCGACTGCCTGGTGCCCGCCAGCGCGGCCCAAGCGGCCCCCAACGCCGCCTTGCAAAGCGCAGCCAGCCAGTCCCGCTTGGCCCGTTTTGCCTTGTCAGACCAATGGCAGGCTGCCAGCCGCTGGCCGGGCGCTGCGTTTTCGTTTGTGGAGGCCGCTGGTTTTGGCTACGCCGGCAAACTCGGGCAATGGCTATTGCCAAGCCGGCAAGCCCGGGCCAGAGACGACCTAGAGGGCCTGGCCCCGCGCTATCGTCTTATCTGCCGGCCTCAAGTGACCGGGCTGGAGCCTGGCGCGCAGGTGGCGCTGGCGGCCGGTGTGCTGCATGCCATGGGTCTGGAGAAGAACCTGGCGCCGCTGGTGCTGCTGGTGGGGCATGGCAGCCAATCGGCCAACAACGCCCACGCCGCTGCGCTGGACTGTGGTGCGTGCTGCGGCCAAACCGGCGAGGTCAACGCGCGCAGCCTGGCGCATTTGCTTAACCACCCTGCCGTGCGCTCCGGTTTGCAGCAGCGCGGCATTGTTGTGCCCGAGGTCACTTGGTTTGTAGCCGCCTTGCACAACACGACCACCGACGAAATCGAGGCCTTTGACCTTGACTTGCTACCTCTTGACGCGCGTGGACGTTGGGACCGTTTGCAGCCGGCCTTGGCTACGGCGGGCAACCAGGTGCGCCGGGAGCGGGCACCCCTGCTCAAGCTGAACCCCGATGCCTCGCACGGCGATTTGCTCGACCAACTGCGCCGCCGGGCCAATGACGGGGCCCAAACGCGACCCGAATGGGGCTTGGCAGGCAACGCCGCCTTTTTGATTGCCCCCCGGGCGCGCAGTGGTGGAACCGCCTTGGCGGGACGCTGCTTTTTGCACGACTACGACGTCAGCCAGGATGCCGATGGCAGTGTGCTGGAGTTGCTGATGACCGCACCGATGCTGGTGACGCACTGGATCAATTGGCAATACCACGCCTCTGCTTGCGATCCCTTGCGCCTGGGGAGCGGCAACAAGGTGCTGCATAACGTGGTGGGCGGCAACATTGGTGTGTTCGAGGGCAACGGGGGCGACCTGCGCATTGGCCTGTCGCGCCAATCGCTGCACGACGGTGACCGCTGGGTGCATGAGCCGTTGCGTCTGACCGTGGTGATTGATGCGCCGCAGCCGGCCATTTTGGCCGTGATCGGCAAGCACGCGGTGCTTCAGCAATTGCTGGATAACGGTTGGCTGCACCTTTGGTGTTTTGGCGAGTCTGGCTTGCTGCGCTACAACCGCGGAGAATGGCACTCTTTGGATTTTTGACGCCACCTGATTCTCGCACCCACATTCAGGCTCTCCTTGGGATAAACGACAATTTGTCCCCAGCGCAGAGGCCGCAGCTGCCATCTCGATCAGCGCAGGCCGTCAGGTTTCATGTCAACAGCGATGGAACCTGAATGCAAGGCCAATCAACTTCAGCATTATTTTTGGAATTCCCACATGGAAATTAAAGTCAACTTTCTCGACAAGCTTCGTCTTGAGGCCAAGTTCGATGACTTCACGGTCGTGGCCGACCAACCTATCCGCTACAAGGGCGATGGCTCAGCGCCCGGCCCGTTTGATTATTTTCTGGCTTCATCGGCCCTGTGCGCGGCTTACTTTGTGAAGTTGTATTGCGACACGCGCAATATTTCGACCGAGAACATCCGCCTGTCACAAAACAATATTGTTGATCCGGAAAACCGGTATCAGCAGATTTTCAAGATCCAGGTTGAATTGCCGGCCGATGTATCCGCCACAGACCGCCAGGGAATTTTGCGATCCATCGAGCGTTGTACGGTCAAAAAAGTGGTGCAGGCCGGGCCCGAGTTTGTGATTGAGGAGGTGGAGAGTCTGGATGCCGATGCCCAGGCCTTGCTGACGCTCAAACCGGACTCGGAAGCCAACACCTACATCGCTGGCAAGGACCTGCCGCTGGAGCAAACCATCGCCAATATGACGGGAGTGCTGGCGGGCTTGGGCATCAAGATTGAAATCGCTTCGTGGCGCAATTTGGTGCCAAATGTGTGGTCTCTGCATGTCCGCGACGCACATTCGCCCATGTGTTTTACCAATGGCAAGGGGTCGACCAAAGAGAGCGCGTTGGCGTCGGCGTTGGGCGAATACATCGAGCGCCTCAACAACAACCATTTCTACGCCGGGTCGTTCTGGGGCGAAGACATCGCCAATGCAGCGTTCGTGCACTACCCCAATGAGCGCTGGTTCAAGCCGGGCCGCAAAGACGCGCTGCCCGCAGGCATTCTGGATGCGTACTGCCGAAAAATTTACAACCCCGATGGCGAACTGCGTGGCTCGCATTTGATTGACACCAACTCCGGCAATTCAGAGCGGGGGATTTGCTCGCTCCCCTTTGTGCGCCAGTCGGATGGCGAGGTGGTGTATTTCCCGTCCAACCTGGTTGAAAACCTGTTTGTGAGCAATGGCATGAGCGCGGGCAATACGCTGGCCGAGGCGCAGGTGCAATGTCTGTCTGAAATTTTTGAGCGGGCTGTCAAGCGTGAAATTCTGGAGGGTGAAATTGCCTTGCCGGATGTGCCGCTGGACGTGTTGGCCAAATACCCGGGCATCCTGGCTGGCATTCAAGGATTGGAGGAGCAAGGCTTTCCGGTGCTAGTCAAAGACGCGTCGCTGGGTGGGGTGTACCCGGTGATGTGCGTCACCTTGATGAACCCGCGCACGGGCGGTGTGTTTGCCTCGTTTGGCGCGCACCCGAGCCTGGAGGTGGCTCTGGAGCGCAGTCTCACGGAATTGCTACAGGGCCGCAGTTTTGAAGGCCTCAATGATTTACCCCAACCCACCTTCACCAGCGAGGCCGTGACGGAGCCCAACAACTTTGTTGAACACTTCATTGACTCCAGCGGAATCGTGTCGTGGCGCTTTTTCAGTGCCAAGGCAGATTACGATTTTGTGGAGTGGGACTTTTCCGGCCAGGGTCAGGATGACAAGATGAGCTCCAATGCCGAGGAAGCCGCAACCCTGTTCGGCATTCTCAATGACCTGGGCAAAGAAGCCTACGTGGCGGTGTATGACCAGCTGGGCGCCACGGCCTGCCGCATTCTGGTTCCGGGTTATTCGGAGGTGTATCCAGTCGATGATTTGATCTGGGATAACACCAACAAAGCGCTGTTGTTCCGCGCCGATATCTTGAACTTGCATGGCCTGGACGATGCGAACCTGGAAGCACTGCTTGAACGTCTGGAGAATAACGAGCTGGACGATTACTCCGACATCGCCACATTGATCGGGATCGAATTTGACGAGAACACAGTTTGGGGCCAGCTGACCGTGCTGGAGTTGAAGCTGCTGATTCAACTCGCCTTGCAGCAATTTGAGGCGGCGCAAGAACTGGTGGGCGCCTTCCTGCAGTACAACGACAACACCGTAGAGCGCAAGTTGTTTTATCAGGCCCTGAATGTGGTGCTGGAGGTGCGGCTGGACGACGACCTGGACCTGGACGATTACGTGGTCAACTTCCGCCGGATGTTTGGCAACCCGCGGATGGATGCGGTGTTGGGGTCGGTGGGGGGGAGCGTGCGCTTCTTCGGCTTGACGCCCACCAGCATGAAACTGGAGACGCTTGAGCGGCACCAACGCCTGGTCGACAGCTACAAAAAATTGCACGCGGCACGCGCCAACGTGGCAGGAACAGGCCTGAGTCCGAAGTCCGCCGCTTGAGCGGCGGTGGGGTGCGTCAACTGACACAGCTCAAGGCTTTCGACAGAAAGTCAATCAAGGCCCGCACCTTGTGCGCCACACAGTGCCGCGTGGGGTGGATCGCAAAGATACCCAACCCGGTGGAACGGAAGGCTGACATTGAGCCCACCGGAGCCCCGCTTGGCAAGTCCGCATTCACCATGTTTCAATATAAGGAGACTTTTTGTACCCGTCGGACGAGTCAGTTGGTTCGAAGGCAAAGACACCGCAACCAAAAAACCGTTTTGAAGACGTGGCTCCCTTGGATTGGGCGGGGGATGGCAAACTGTTTGGCGACTGCTACAGGCTGTCGTTCAACCATAGCGCCATGACTTCGGATTGGCCCTTTCCTCTTGAACCCCCTGTCAACGCGGTATTGGCGGCCAACAGTCCGGCGGATTTTGACAAGTTTGCAAAGTAAATTTGCATAATGTTGGAGTGAATGGAGAATCGTCGCCAACAACCTACTGACAGCAGAAAGAATCAGCGTGAACCTTCGCTCGCCCCCGTGGCGCTCACTCAAAACCAAAATGACCCTGTTTATCCTGGGCATTTCTGTGCTCAGCATCTGGACGATTTCATTGTTTGCGAGTCGCCTGCTGCGGGAAGACATGGAACGTCTGCTGGGCGAGCAAAAATTTGCTACCGTCTCCGTTGTTGCTGCACAAGTCGGTGAGGAGATGGGCCAAAGGTTTGTTGACCTGGAACTGGTTGCCAGGCAAATTGGCGTAGACGAGATGGGCAGCCCGTCGGTCTTGCAGGCGTATTTGGAAAATAGTCTGCTGATTCAGAATCTGTTCAATGCCGGCATCCTGGTCATCGGCCTCGATGGCAATGCACTGGCGACTGTGCCGATCTCGAGTGGGCGGGTTGGCGTTAATTATCTGGACAGAGATTACATAGCCACTGTACTCAAGGAGGGCAAGCCGGCAATTGGCACGCCAGTCATAGGCAAGCGGGTTCAAACGCCGATTTTCGGCATGGCAGTGCCGATCCGAAACGCCCAGGGCCAAGTGATTGGTGCCTTGGCGGGGGTGATCGACCTGGGACGGCCCAATTTCCTCGACAAGATAACCAAGCAGAACTATGGCAAGACCGGCGGCTTTTTGGTGATCGAGCCCAAGCACCGGCTCGTTGTCACGGCCACCGACAAGAAACGGATCATGGAGGTGCTGCCACCCGCCGGCGTCAATCGCTACGTCGACAGGAATATTGCGGGCTGGGAGGGCTACTCGGTGTTGATCAATGCACTGGGCGAGGAGCAGTTGGCTTCAGTGAAGCACATCCCCGAGGTGGGATGGTACGTCTTGCTGGGAACACCAACGGCGGAAGCCTTCGCGCCCATTCAGAACATGCAGCAGCGAATATTCTGGGTGACGTTGCTTCTGACCCTGTTGGCAGGTGGACTGACCTGGTGGGTCTTAAAGCGCGGGCTCTCTCCGCTGATTGCAACAGCGGGTGCGATGGTTGCGCTGTCGAATGCAGACCGGATCCCGACACCCTTGCCCGTCAACAGTGGGGACGAAATCGGCGAACTGACCGCTGGTTTCAATCGACTGATTGAAACTTGGACGCAACGTGAAGACGCACTGCAGCAAGAGAAAGCTCTTTTGCGCAGCCTGATTGACGCCATTCCGGACCTTATATTCATCAAGGATGAAAACGGCGTCTACTTGGAATGCAACAAGGCAACAGAACAATTAATCGGATTTTCGCGCAGCGAGCAGATAGGGAAGACCGATTTTGATTTCTTCGACCGAGAGACGGCTGACAAGATCCGGGGCCATGACAGCAAAGTCATCAATGGAGGCGTTGCCGTGCTTGTGGAGGAATGGGTCACTTATCCGGATGGCAGGAGAGTGTTGTTGGAAGCGAACAAGACGCCCCTATTCGGATCTGGCGGTCAAGTCAAAGGCCTGGTGGGGATTTCTCGTGACATCACTGCGCGCAAACAAGCCGAAAGTCAGATCCAGGCTCTTGCCTTCTCCGACCCCCTGACTGGATTGCCCAACCGCAGGCTGCTGATGGATCGGCTCGATCAGGCCCTGACCGCTACTTATCGCCATGATCACCAGGTTGCGCTGCTGTTCCTTGATTTGGATAATTTCAAAACCCTCAACGACACCCTGGGTCACCAAAATGGTGATTCTCTGCTCAAGCAAGTCGCTCAACGATTAACCGCCAGCGTGCGCGAGGGGGACACCGTGGCCAGGCTAGGCGGTGACGAATTCGTTGTGATCCTCGAAAATCTGAGCAACGACGCGCAGGACGCTGCCACACAGGCGCAGGGTGTGACTGCAAAGATCCTTGGCGCTCTGGGCCAAAGCTATGAAATCGAGGGACATGCTCACCACAGCACAGTGAGTATCGGTGTCACGCTGTTTGGCGGTTCTGAGCGCGAGAGTATCGAAGAGCCCTTGAAACGCGCAGAGCTTGCGATGTACCAGGCCAAGTCAGCAGGGCGAAACTCCCTGTGTTTCTTCACTCCGGAGTTGCGAACTGCCGTCACAACACGGGCAACGCTGGAAGCGGAGTTGCGTGAGGCAATAAAGGAGGGTCAGCTCATCCTCTACTACCAGCCCCAGGTTGGAAATGATGCTCGCATGATCGGGGTAGAGGCACTGGTGCGCTGGCGGCATCCGCAGCGCGGCCTGGTTTCACCGGCTGAATTCATCCCGATCGCAGAGGCCAGCGGTCTGATCCTGCCCTTGGGCCGATGGGTGTTGGAGACAGCCTGCAAACAACTTGCGGCATGGTCGGGACAACCAGAAATGTCGCATCTCACAATGGCCGTCAATGTCAGCGCCCGTCAGTTCAGGCTGGATGAGTTTGTACGGGAGGTGCTGGACATCTGCAATGCAAACGGCGCCAACCCTCAGCGACTCAAGCTCGAACTCACCGAGAGCGTGCTGGTGGACAACGTGGAAGACATCGTCTTCAAGATGAATGCACTCAGAACCAATGGGGTGGGTTTCTCCATCGATGACTTCGGCACGGGTTACTCATCGCTGTCCTATTTAAAGCGGTTACCGCTGGACCAACTCAAGATTGACAAGAGCTTTATCAGAGACATCCTCAGCGATCTTGATGATGCAGCCATCGCAAGGATGGTGGTTGCACTGGCAGCCAGTCTGGGCCTGTCGGTAATCGCCGAGGGCGTTGAGACCGAGGCACAGAGGGAATTCCTGGCCAAGCTTGGCTGCGACAACTACCAGGGTTATCTGTTCAGCAGGCCATTGCCGATTGAGGAATTAGAGGTATTTGTGCGACGGACCTGAAGCCGATGGCTTGACTGCTCCCTGCACCCTGCAGGAAATCAGTTGATGAACATGATCGGTGCCAAATGAACTGTATTGTTTATTTTTGACCTATCCCCTGGATGGGGATACGCACTATTCTGGAAAAGGAGAATCTTCCACCGGCGAAAATTCACGCCCTGGTTCTATCTGGGGTTGTCTTGACTGCATCGTTTCTGCTGCTTTCGGTTTTGATTGCCACCTTGTAAAGTTCTGCCGAACTCCCTCGTTTGTGCACTTGAAGTTAGTCCGTCGATCGGTTGCGATTGACACAGAAAAAAATGATCATGTCTTTTTCTCATCGGCTGCGGTTGATGCTGCTCGCGGGACTGCTTTGTGCAAATGCAATGGTGTTTGTCCTGTCGGGCAACTCGCTCTACATCAGCCGACAGCATGTTGAGCAGCGCGTGCAATCAAAGCACGAGGGGCGAAACCGGGTGACCTGTTGCGATGTCTGAGTAATCCAGCGCGGCATGCCCGCTACCTGGCAGCCATGCTCCGATAAATCCCCTGAACAGGGTCTGATTCTGTTGCTGTCGAACGTTTACGGTGGCCCTTGCGCACCACGACCGTACATCCTCTGCATTGATCTCGCCGCACGCGTTCTTCCGGCGGGTGAAGGCACACACGCAGCATGGGAGTGTGAGCCTTAGCCTGTCGCTCGCGGTCCAAATTGGAGCGGCCCGGCAATAGCCTGTACAGTCATCGGCATGGCCGACTCGTCGTTATCACTCCAGTCCCCTGCAGACCGTGCGCTACACCAGCGGCGCATTCGGCGCTTGCTGGCACTCGGTTCTGGCTTGCTGGTGGTGCTGGGTATTTGCTGGGCGGTCTTTTTCGCCTATAACGGTGACTGGGGCATTGTTGCCCTGGATGCGGTACTGGTGTCCACCGGCCTGGCCATTTGGCGCTTGACCCAGCGCAACCGCACCCGCCTGGCGTTCTATCTGTTGGTCGGTGTCATCTTTGTGGTGATTTGTGGTATCAGCCTGGTATTGGATGTGCCCAGCGCGGCGGCGCCACGCTCGGCCCACTTTTTTCTGCTGGTCGTGGCCTTCAGCTCGCTGATTTTCCTCAAAGACGACCCCAGTGGCTTGCAGCATTGGGTGGCTGGCGTGTGCTTTGCAGCATTTGTCGTGCTGGCCAGCACCACCTGGGGGCTGAATCCGGCCTGGGTGCTGCCCGATAGCGTGCGAGTCGTCGGCACCTGGGTCAACGCGGTCTGTGCCATAGCGGGCATGTATGGGCAGATCTACATCATGTTGAACGACGTCATGGATGTCTCTGCGCTTGAAGTCGATCTGCGCAAAGCGGTGGAGCGGCAAGAGCTATTTCTGGTTTATCAGCCGCAGGTCACCTCGGCTGGCCAGGTGCTGGGCGCCGAGGCCCTGCTGCGCTGGCAGCATCCGCAGCGCGGGCTTGTGTCACCTGCCGACTTCATCGGCCTGGCCGAGCAAACCGGATTGATTGTTCCCATCGGCCTGATGGCCTTGCGCACCGCCTGCAAGCAGCTGGTGCACTGGGCGGAACATGAAGAAATGCAGCACCTCACGCTGTCGGTCAACGTCAGCGCCCAGCAGTTTCGGCAGACCGATTTTGTGGCGCAGGTGCAGCGCATCCTGGCACAGTCCGGTGTACGCGTGCAGCGCCTCAAACTGGAGCTGACCGAGAGTCTGCTGGTGCATGACATGGACGATGTTGTGCGAAAAATGACTGAGTTGCGGGCGCTGGGCGTGGGGTTTTCGCTGGACGACTTTGGTACCGGCTACTCGTCGCTGAGCTACCTCAAGCGCCTGCCCCTGGACCAGCTCAAGATTGACCAGTCCTTTGTGCGCGATGTGCTCACAGACACCAATGATGTGGCCATTGCCCGCACCGTGATCAATCTGGGCAAGAGTCTGGGTTTTACGGTGATTGCCGAAGGGGTGGAAACGCCGGGCCAGCGTGATTTTTTGATGGAAAACGGTTGCCACTTCTTTCAAGGCTACCTGTTCAGCAAGCCACTGCCCGCACACCAGTTCCAGGCATTTGTGATGGACAGTGGCTTACCGGTGGTAGCTCCCGGGTTGAATGGATGACGTGAACAGCCATGGCAGATTTAGCCCACGGACAGGCTTTTTTCAGCTGCCCATGAGGGGGAGGTGCGTTTATGGTGGTTTTTGCAAGAATTCAGACGTTTTAGCCTTCTAGACGCCGTTTTACTTGTCCTTGGTGCTATTTAAAAAATAGCATTCTGAAGATATTGGCCAGTTCTGGTCAATCCACCGCAGCCCGGTCTCAGTGGCTCGGCAGGGGCACCCGCGCACCACCCGCGCACAGCCCACACGCTCTTCCAGCAGCCGAAAGCGCTGCGAAATGGCGGACGGTGTCACATGGAGTACGCGTGCAGCCCGCTCAAAGGATTCAACAAAGATAGTTTGTCTTCAGGGCTGAGTGTAGGCATCCTCGGTGCATGAGCACCTTACCTGACACCGTTTCTCTTGTGGCCTCCGTCTTTGTGCAGGGCCTGGCACTGAGCCTGGGCCTCATCGTGGCCATTGGCGCGCAAAACGCCTTTGTGCTTCGTCAGGGCCTGCGCCGGGAGCATGTGGGCAGTGTTGTGCTGTTTTGTGCCGTGGCAGACGCAGTGCTGATTGCTGCAGGGGTCATGGGCATGGCGCAGGCCCTGGGCGAACGCCCGGGCCTGGCTCGCGCACTGGCGCTGGCTGGTGCTGCCTTTTTGGCGGTGTACGGGTGGCAGGCCCTGCGCCGGGCGCGGCAACCCCAGTCGTTGCGAGCCACTGAAGGCGGTGCAGGCCTCAGCCGCAAGGCGGCACTGGCGCAAGCGGCCGCGTTCACGCTGCTCAATCCTCACGTGTACCTTGACACCTTGCTGCTGGTGGGCAGCATCGGTGCGCAGCAACCTGCGGCCTTGCGGGGCTGGTTTGTGGCGGGCGCGTGCACCGCGAGTCTGTTGTGGTTTGGGTCGCTGGGCTTTGGCGCCCGCTGGCTGGCGCCCTGGTTTGCCCGGCCACGGGCATGGCAGGTGCTGGATGGCTTGATCGGCCTGACCATGGGGGTGATGGCCGTCTTGCTGGTGCGGCACGCGCTGGCTGGTGTTTGAATGCCGTTTGAGCCAATTTGTTAGTCTTTTAGTGCTCTAGGCGTCGATTTTGCTAGCTTTGATGCTATTGAAAAAAGTAGGCTTTGATCCGCAGCCATCGCCATGGCCCGCAAACCGGACAGTAGAAATCAAAGGGCGTAATCGCGCTCAACTTTGGCGATGCGGGTCTTGAAGGCGGCGTACCACTTGGCGTGGCCGAGTTGCTGCGCCAGCTGATGCTCGGTGTGGGCTTTCCATGCGCGAATGGATTCAAGGTCTTTCCAGTACGACACGGTGATGCCCACGCCGTCCCGCGCTGACTCCACGCCCAGAAAACCGGGCTGCTGCGCGGCCAGTGCCGCCATGCGTTCGGCCATGTCGCCATAGCCCTCGTCCACGTCGGTGCGCAGGCTGGTGAAGATGACTGCGTAATAGGGCGCTGGTGGGGTGTTGGCAATGTCGAGGCTCATGGAAATCTCCAGTAAATGAGGGAGTCGGTGAAGGTATGGGCGCGACGCAGCCAAGTTTGTGCTGCAGTCAAATGTCAATGACGAAAATCTAACGACATCCCCGGCCGGGTTTGACAAAGCGCATGTCTCACACCAACGCCAATGGATAAATTTACAACGGGTTTTGGACGACGCTTTCATTCAGGATCAATGCTTGAAACGATGGCCGGGAAATGGTCAGGTTGTCGATGCTCCAGGCCTGTAACTTTATCAATGGAGTCACCATGCACAAAATTTGTCGCTTGGGGAGGCGCACCTCTCTTTACTTGGCTATGGCGCTCTCGTTGCCAAACGTCGCCGCTTTGGC